>JAWSUQ010000091.1:0-9071 GCA_033549265.1 Bacillota bacterium | reverse complement strand
CCTCAAAGGTAATCTCTAAGCTCATCTGCAGGTCGCTTCCTCTACGGGGTCCTCTACGCTGGGCTCCACCGCCGCCACCGCCAAAAAACATATCAAAAATATCC
The DNA here is from genome assembly GCA_033549265.1 of Bacillota bacterium. GTDB lineage: Bacteria > Bacillota > Desulfitisporia > Desulfitisporales > JAWSUQ01 > JAWSUQ01. Next base: position 8,967 of record JAWSUQ010000091.1, on the reverse strand, counting down.
TCAAAGCCGCCACCACCAAAATCAAAGCCACCAAAGCCTTGACCATTTGCTCCAGCATGCCCGAATTGATCGTATTGACTTCTTTTTTGGGAATCACTTAGTACTCCATATGCCTCTGAGATTTCCTTAAATTTGGCCTCAGCCTCTTTATTACCTGGATTGACATCGGGATGATACTCCCGGGCCAATTTGCGATAAGCTTTTTTTATGTCAGCCTCACTGGCATTCTTACTTACACCTAATAGCTCATAGTAATCTCTTTTACTCATGGACTACTCACCCCTTCCATGGTAAGACAGGGGGATTTGCTCCCCCTGTTCTCCTCTACATTTTATAATATTAATCTTTTTTATCTTCGTCTACCACTTCATAATCAGCATCTACTACATTGTCATCCTTTGCTTCTTCAGCTCCAGGACCGCCTGCAGCACCAGGATTTGCCTGTTGATACATCTTTGTAGTCAACTCATACAATACAGTAGTTAATGCTTCCGTCTTTTTCTTAATCTCTTCAGTATTAGAGCCCTTTAATTCCTCTTGCAGTTCTTCCTTGGCCTTTACTATTTTTTCTTTTTCCTCGTCTCCTACTTTTCCTTCAAATTCCTTAAGGGTCTTATCTACCTGATATACTAAGGAATCAGCCTGATTTCTAGTTTCAACTTCTTCCTTGCGTTTCTTATCCTCTTCAGCAAATTTCTCTGCATCATTAACCATCTTGTTAATATCATCATCACTTAAGCCGCCTGAGGCCGTAATAGTAATGTTTTGGCTTTTTCCTGTTCCCATATCCTTGGCAGAAACCTGCACAATCCCATTAGCATCTATATCAAATTTCACCTCAATTTGTGGTACTCCCCTTGGTGCTGGTGGTATTTCATTGAGTTGGAAGCGACCTAGTGTTTTGTTGTAGGCAGCCATTTCCCGCTCACCCTGCAGCACATGAATATCTACTGCTGTTTGGTTGTCAGCGGCAGTGGAGAAAATTTGGCTCTTAGATGTAGGAATAGTAGTATTTCTCTCAATAAGCTTAGTAAAAACTCCACCTAAGGTTTCAATCCCCAAAGATAGCGGCGTAACGTCTAACAGTAATACGTCTTTAATCTCTCCTGCTAATACCCCCGCCTGAATAGCTGCGCCAATAGCAACACACTCATCAGGGTTAACACCTTTATGAGGCTCTTTGCCTAATACGTCTTTGATTGCCTTTTGTACTGCTGGTATCCTAGTGGAGCCTCCTACTAAGATAACCTTATCGATTTTGCCATTAGATAAGCCGGCATCACTTAAGGCCTGTCGTGTTGGTCCTAGCGTCTTCTCTACTAGATCCGCAGTCAACTCGTCAAACTTAGCTCGTGATAAGGTTATGTCTAAGTGCTGTGGTCCATCCTGAGTAGCAGTGATAAAAGGTAAATTAATGCTGGTAGACATTACTCCAGACAGCTCATGCTTTGCTTTTTCAGCAGCTTCCTTTAGGCGCTGTAAAGCCATTTTATCCTTAGAAAGATCTACTCCATTAGACTTCTTGAACTCGCTCACTAAGAAGTCAATAATTTTTTCATCAAAGTCATCGCCACCTAAACGGTTATTACCACTGGTAGCCTTTACTTCAAATACGCCATCCCCAAGCTCTAAGATTGATACGTCAAAGGTGCCACCACCTAAGTCGTACACTAGGATAGTTTGGTCTTCCCCTTTGTCTAAGCCATAAGCTAAAGCAGCTGCTGTCGGCTCATTAATAATCCGCAGTACTTCAAGGCCTGCAATTTTTCCAGCATCCTTAGTGGCCTGTCGCTGACTATCACTAAAGTAAGCAGGCACTGTAATAACCGCCTGAGTTACTTTTTCCCCAAGATAAGCCTCCGCATCTGCCTTAAGCTTTTGTAGCACCATAGCAGAAATTTCTTGGGGTGTATACTGCTTCCCATCGATATCCACTTTATGATCAGTACCCATGTGCCTCTTAATAGAGCTGACAGTCTTATCTGGATTAGTGACTGCCTGGCGCTTAGCCACCTGCCCAACTAGTCTTTCATCTCCTTTAAAGGCTACTACCGAAGGAGTAGTTCTATTACCTTCTGCATTTGCAATTACAACTGCTTCTCCACCTTCCATTACAGCTACACATGAATTAGTTGTACCTAAGTCAATTCCTATCACTTTACCCATGAAAACCAACCTCCTATTTACTATATTTTTGTTATTGGGTATTTGCTACTTTTACCATACTTGGTCTTATAACTTTTTCCTTCAGCTTGTAACCCTTTTGAAATTCTTCAACTACAATGTTAGTACTATGCCCATCAGATTCTACCGTCATGACAGCCTCGTGCTCGTTAGGATTAAAGGGCTCCCCTACAGCTTTAATTGGAGTTAATCCTTCTTTCGCTAACAGCTCTGCGATTTGCTTATAGATCATATTTACCCCTGCCACAAAAGGGTCATCAGCCTTGTCATTAGTGGCTATCGCCCGCTGAAAGTTATCTAAAACTGGCAATAATGAAATAATTAGATCCTGATTGGCATATTTTAAGAATTCCTCTTTTTCTTGCCGAGAGCGTCTTCTGAAATTATCAAAATCCGCCTGCAGTCGCAGCAAGCGATTGTTCAAATCACTTATTTCAAGATCCTTACTATGTAATATTTCGTGTAGCTGTTCCTGGCTGCCACTATCGATATCAGCCTCCGGTTGGCATGCATCACTAGCTGCTTCATTATCGCTCGCAGCATTTTCTAAAGCAGCTTCAGCCTCAGTAGCTTCAAATTCACTGGTGATATCTTTATCCTTATCCGCATTGGTCATGCTGTAACCTCCTTTTTATCAATATCAACTGTATCTTAGCCTGTTACTCATCAGAAAAATCTATACCACCTGCAGCAGATTCTTTTTTCTTAATGATTGTATCTATTCTTAAAATTGCCTGGGCCACCTCAGAGGCTGCCTTTAAGGCATGAATTTTCACTAAGCTTGGATCTACTATACCTAAATTCCACATGTCTGTTGTCTGCCCTGAATCACAATCCATTGCTAATGAATTACTATCGGACTCACTTTGAGCAGCCAGCACATCCCCAAGCTTTTCTAAGGCATTATAGCCTGAATTGCTGACAATCTGTACGAAGGGCTTCCGCAGGGCTTCAATGACACAGTCTACTCCATAGGCTGCCATTCCCTTAGTATCCCGCCGCATATTTTCTACCGCTAATGAAGCTGCCAGCTCCATAGATCCGCCGCCAGGAACTAAGCCACCTTTGATAGCGGCCTGCACTGCTGCTGCTGCGTCTTTAGCTATTCGCTCCCTTTCTCCCACTACTTCCTCAGTGGCTGCTCCTACCAAGATGGTAGCCATGGGCTTGCCTCCGCCAGCATAAATAAAGGTTTGCTCTAGCCGTTCATCCTCCACCACTTTTTCAGCATAACCTACATACTTCTCTAGCTCTTCACTATTCTTTTTTAGTCCAGTGCGCTTAATAGGTCTAGCACCGGTATGCTCCGCTGCTTTCCGAAGCTGCCTAGAGGAAACCCTTTGTATCACCATTACACCTGCATCGGTACAAATTTCCTCAGCCAAGTCACTAATCCCTCTATCTACCAGCACTAGCTTTACACCCAGCTGACAGAGCTTTTGAATATTTTCAGCAAAGCTCCTTTGATTAGCTAAATAATGGTTAAAGCCAGCTTCTGTAGTTAGTGCCTCTTCTTCTATTTCCTCAGGCTCCAGCGCATCGTCTACTATCAGAAGCTTCACCTGCTCTAGCTCCTTCGGCATCTCTTGCGCTACTGGCCCCTTAGCGATGACAACTCCAGCAAACACATGATTATCAGCACCTACTTGAGCTGCCACTGTGTCTGCCAGCTTAAAATTTCTTTCCATCAGCTTTTCCCAACCAATCAGCTTTGCCGCCTCTGTTACCAGCGCCGCGATATCCTGATGCTCCCGGCCAGCTACTAAGGCTACCTGTTCTAAAATGGGATCATTGACATTATGTATTTTGCGAGATTGCTCCTCTAGAAAGCTAACTGCAGTATTGGTCCCTAATCGGATACCTTCAATTACTCTAGCAACCGGTACCCCTTTTACTACCTGATTAAGCCCCTCATTGACCAGCGCCCCTGCCATAATAGTGGTGGTAGTGGTACCATCGCCGATTTCGTCCTGTTGGGCTTTCGCAGTGTTAATTAGCATCCTGGCAGCTGGATGGCTGGCTTCCATCATATTTAAGATTGTGACACCATCGTTAGTAATAACAACGTCGCCAAACTTATCAACTAGCATTGTATCTAAGCCCTTTGGTCCTAAGGTTCCTTCAACTGCAGCAGAGATAGCTCTAATGGCGTTGGCGTTGGTTATCAATGCCGCCAGCTTTTCGTCAACCTCTGAGTTTTTGTTGTTCACCTGCTTTAGACTCAATCGCAAAATCCTCCTTGGAATCCAGTTATTTAGTAAGCGATGCCCTAGGGAGCACCGCTCATAATTACTATTTATACATAGCACCTAGCACCTTAGATAAAGACTTACTCATTGTTTCTATTACTGCTATGGCTTTGGCATAATCCATCCTAGTTGGCCCTAAGAGACCGATAGTACCCACCTGCTGTCCTTCCACAGAATAGGTGGCGGTGATGATACTGCAGCCGCTTATACCTGCCAGCTTATTTTCAGTACCGATCTTGATAGTGATGCCATCAGCTCCACTTTGTAGCGTTGGTGCTAAGAGATTTCGTAAAACTTCCTCTTCATCTAGAATGCCCAAAATCTGTTTTATTTTTTCCACATCTTTAAATTCCGGCTGATTTAAGATATTAAGAGTGCCCCCCAAGTATACCTTGTTTTCAGCCTCAGCTGTCAATGCCTGCTCAACAATCTCTAACATTGCATTAATTACTTTTTTCTGCCTTACCAGCTCACTGTAGATATCATCCAAGATATCCTTCCGTATGCTTGCCACAGATTTACCCTGCAGCCTCTTATTTAACACTTGAGATATTCTATTTAAGTCATCAGCTGTAATCTCTTCAGGAATAGGCATAAACCTTTGCACTACTCCTCCCGATTCTGTTACCACCAATACTAACGCCTGCTGGAGTTGAAATGGAACAAGTTGAACGTGCTTGATAGAATTAAGGCTAATTTTTGGACTATCTACCAAGGACGTATATTGGGTTAATTCAGATAACAGCTTAGACGTTTGCAGAATAACATTATCCATTTGCTTTAAGCGCTGATTTAGCTCGTTTTGAATATGACTCTCTTGATTTTGTGACAACGGATTTCTTTCCATCAGTGAGTCAACATAATATCGATAGCCTAAATTAGATGGTATCCGCCCTGCTGAGGTATGGGGCTGTTCAATTAAACCCATCTCTTCAAGGTCTGCCATCTCATTTCTAATAGTAGCGGGACTCACTTTTAAATTGTACTTTTTAGAAATTGTCCGCGACCCTACTGGCTCTGCTGTCTGAATATAGTCCTGGACAATGGCTAAAAGTACTTTCTTTTTACGCTCATTCATTTTCATAGGCCATCACCCTTTTTGTTAGCACTCTCTACTGTTGAGTGCTAAGTGGTATTAATTAAAAAATATCACTTACCTTGCCTTTTGTCAAGGCAAATGCAGTATTAGTCCGGTAAAAATTCTGCAAATATTTCATTGGCTAACAGCACTCCACGCTCCGTTAGCTTAACACGGTTAGCATCTACTACCAGCATCCCCGCTTTGGAAAACTTGTGCACTTTATCTTCATACTTTTCAAGAAAGTTCTGGTTAAATCTAGCCTTAAAATCTGTCAGCCCCAGTCCTTCCGTTAATCTTAAAGCCAGAAAAATTGCTTCTGCTTCCTGTATCCTTTGATTTAATTCTTCACCATACTGGATAGGCAACCAGTCTGCCTTCAACTTTTGGCTATATTCTTCTATATCAGTCAAATTAGTCCACCTCTTACCCTGATAAAAAGAGCTGGCTCCTGGACCAAAGCCTAAATAGGACTGGTAGCGCCAATAAATTAAGTTATGCTGCGCGGCGTAGCCTAGTTTAGCGAAATTTGATATCTCATAGCGATTCAAGCCAGCCTCTTTGAGCTTCCCTACTGCCGTCTCATACATCTGAGCCTGAGCACCATCGTCAGGAATAAGGAGCTGGCCTTGGTTATATTCCCTTCCCCAAGGAGTTCCTTCTTCTAGCTTTAACCCATAGAGGGAAATATGCTTAGGATCGCAGGTAATAGCCTTGTCTAAAGTATCCTGCCACCCCTCTAGGGACTGCCCAGGAAGACCATATATCAAGTCTAAGCTGTAATTATCAAATTGTAGCTCTTTTAACCACTGGATAAGCTCTAGCACCTGATCAACTGAATGTCTTCTGCCCATGGCAGCCAGCTCTTTGTCATTAAAGGACTGCACCCCAATTGATAGACGATTAATCCCTAGCTTATGGTATGCCCAGAGCTTATCCTTTGTCACTGTGCCAGGATTAATTTCTAAGGTTACTTCGGCAGTATTAGCCAACGAAAACTGGTCTCTTATTAAGGAAAGTAATGATGTCAGCTGCTCAACAGTTAACGTACTTGGAGTGCCACCGCCGAAATACAAAGTAGCTGCCTGATTATTTTTATCAGGCAGCATCTCTTCAAAAAGCTTCAATTCTAGCGCTAGTGCTTCCAAGTATAACTTCACATTATTGGCTTTTATTCTTTCTGAATAGAAGTCACAGTAGTGGCATTTGCTCACACAGAAGGGTACATGCACATAAATCCCCATTGTCATAATTACTCAGTCCTTCCCTTATTCAATGCTGAGTACAGCCATAAATGCCTCCTGAGGAATCTCTACGTTGCCCACCTGCTTCATCCGCTTTTTACCTTCCTTTTGCTTCTCCAAGAGCTTTCTCTTTCTGGTGATATCTCCACCATAGCATTTATCTAATACATTTTTACGCAGTGCTTTAACAGTTTCCCGAGCAATAACCTTATTACCAATTGTTGCTTGAATCGGTATTTCAAACATTTGGCGTGGGATTAGCTCTCGTAGCTTTTCTGTAAGAGAGCGACCTCGGTGATAAGCCTTATCTCTATGCACGATGAAGGAAAGGGCATCTACCACCTCGCCACCTATCATAATGTCTAGCTTAGATAACTTAGACTCCCGATAGCCGATTACCTCATAGTCAAGTGAAGCATATCCTTTAGTACGGGATTTTAGCTGGTCAAAAAAATCAAAGACAATCTCGCTTAAAGGCACTTCATAGGTAATCATTACTCTAGTAGTGGCAATATACTCCATATTGATAAATGTTCCTCGTTTTTCCTGTGACAGTTCCATTACCGGTCCCACAAAATCAGTAGGTACCATGACGGTAGCCTTTACGTAAGGCTCTTCTATCTGCTGAATGTAGTTTGGCTCAGGCAGTTTGGTAGGGTTATCTACCATCACTACTTCCCCATCAGTTTTGGTAATCTTGTAAATCACACTGGGAGCAGTAGTTAACAGATTTAAATTATACTCCCGCTCCAATCGCTCCTGAATAATTTCCATATGCAAAAGCCCTAAAAAACCACAGCGAAAGCCAAAGCCAAGGGCCACTGAGGTCTCTGGCTCATATATCAAGGAGGCATCATTTAGCCTTAGCTTTTCTAAAGCATCCCGTAAGTCCTCATAATCTCCTCCGTCAACAGGGTAAAGCCCACAAAAAACCATTGGTGTCACCTTTCGATAACCGGGTAACGGCTGTTTAGCAGGGTTTTTAGCAGTAGTAATAGTATCTCCCACTTGTGTATCCTTAACGTTCTTGATACTGGCAGCTACGAAGCCAACCTCCCCTGCCTGTAAGCTATTTACGCTGCGGAGGGCAGGGCTGAAAACTCCAACCTCCGTAACCTCAAACTTTTTTCCTGTTGCCATCATCTGTATCTCCATACCCTTGGTCAAACCACCCTCAACTACTCTAACATAGGAGACTGCCCCCTTATAAGCATCATAATGAGAGTCAAAAATCAAGGCCTTTGTAGGAGCTTCCACTTCCCCTTTCGGTGGTGGAATCCGCTTTACAACTTCTTCTAACACATCTTCAATACCAAGGCCAGTTTTGGCTGAGACTAACACCGCTTCACTGGCATCTATGCCAATTACTTCTTCTATTTCCTGCTTCACCTTTTCGGGCTCAGCGCTAGGCAAATCAATTTTATTTATTACCGGTATTATTTCCAAATCATGCTCTAAGGCCAGATAGACATTGGCCAAGGTTTGGGCTTCTATGCCCTGGGTAGCATCAACTACCAGCAATGCCCCCTCACAAGCAGCCAAGCTTCGGGATACCTCATAGGTAAAATCAACATGACCAGGAGTATCAATCAGGTTTAGGGTATATACTTCCCCATCCTTTGCCTGATAATTAAGTCTGACAGCCTGCAGCTTAATGGTGATGCCTCGCTCCTTTTCCAAATCCATTTGGTCTAGAACCTGTTCACTCATTTCACGCTCTGACAACGCACCTGTCTTTTCCAATATTCTATCGGCCAAAGTAGATTTGCCATGATCTATATGGGCAATTATACAAAAGTTGCGAACCCTTTTCTGCCAGCTACTCATTAATTTTCCTCCTCTTTTACCCTTACAAAATTACTTTTTCCATTATAGCATTATCACCAATTACTCGCAACAATATATGTTTTAGCTGTCTTTTTGTTCGTATTTTAAGCACTTCATTCCAGAGGAGTGAAAAACTACCACGGCGGGAACATATTGAGTCTTAAAGCCGTATGCTTTACAGCCCCTGGGGAATCGCTTGTCCCAGGTGGTATAAAAAAATTTGCATTTTAGGCACTGAATTTTATTATTCGCCATACATTTACCTCATTTTGTAATCTAATTGCACTTAATAGCTCTGTTGTCATCAAAAAAGTATAGGTACTTTTCCGTTAGCTCCTGCCGCCATATTTGTTCTATGGCCCGTTGATACAGCCCCAACTGCACC
>JAWSUQ010000090.1:0-9158 GCA_033549265.1 Bacillota bacterium | reverse complement strand
AACTTAGCCTCAGTTACTAGCTGGCTTTGCCTATCTAACTCAGCAAGCTCTATTTGTACGCTTAAGAGTTGTGCTACCCCTTTAGCTAGCCTAATAACATGGGGCGGCAGTTGTCCATCTTCAGTTTGGTAAAGCTTCAAGGTACCTATTACCTGTTCTCGAAACTTTAGCGGTACTATTACAGCTTTACTCAGTGGGCAACGGCAGTTTTCTCTGGGGCAGTTAAGCTGAACTGGACTATTTACTAACTTTGGCTTACCAGTATTAATTACTTCCTTCGTTGCTTCAGTTAAGATCAAGTCCCCTGGATGATGGTTGTCGCAGCCAGCTCCTAGGTAGGCTAACACCCTCTCCCTATCGGTAATAGCTACTGCTCCCACCTCAGTAATCTTTTGAATGATCTCTGCTGTATTCCTAGCACTTTCCTCATTTAAGCCCCTCCTGAGATAGGGAAGAGTTTCATTTGCTATTTGCAGGGTAGAGGCCATTAGAAAGGGCTTGCTTTTTTCGCCTATTTCTCTTCTTATTAAATAGACTCCCACTCCAATAAAGGCATTAGTCAATATTAGCATAATTAAGACAGGCCAAAAATTTTGTGGAAATAAAAAATAGCCAGCTATAAGCTGGACAGACCAGCCAATACTTACGATCTGTATCACTCTTTTATCCACTGTATCACCTCAAGCTCTAATTTGTATATAATATTCGCACTTTAATCAATACTAATATAATATTCTCTAGTCTAGTACTTTTTCCTGCGAGGCTTGTAACATTTTTAAATGGCAAAAAGAGACAGTAAAAAAACCTTTAACTTAGTTTTTTAGAAAGTTAAAGGTCTCTTAAAGCCCGTCCATTTAAATAATCGCATTTTTTTCCCTGCCAGGTATCCTGTTGCATAAGCTCCTGGTCTATTAGCTCCATTACCTTCCACCCGCTAGTTTGCCAGTTGCAAAACAGGGTATTTTCCTCAGGGGCCCGTCCTACTAACCGCTGGATAGCTATGTCAGGATGAAGGTGTTCTAAAAATGTCACCACCCGCTGAACGTATTCCTCTTTGGAAATGATGGTTATTTGACCCTCGCTGTACAATTTAGCCAAAGGGGTATCTTTCACAATAAATAAGGAATGAAGCTTTACTTGATTAACCTTTAATGCTGATATCAGCTTGGCATTCTCCACCACATCGATATCTTCGTCTCCCGGCAAATTCAAGATTAGATGGGCACAGGTATCAAAGTCCCGCTCCCGACAGGCCAGGACTGCATCCACAAACTCTGCCAAGCTATGACCTCTATTTATCAGCTTGAGGGTGCGATAATTGACAGTCTGGAGCCCCATTTCTATGGAAATATTAACTCCTTTCTCCCGAGAGAGCTCTGCCAAAAAATCTAAATAGTCGCTCCTAATACAGTCAGGCCTAGTGGAGATAGCAAGTTCTACCACATCCTCCTCACAGGCTGCAGTCATAGCTTCCTTGAACTTGTCTAAAGGTAAATACGTATTGGAGTAGTTTTGGAAATAGGCAATAAACTTGTTGGCGTTAAACCGTTTATTAATGCCAGCTTTATTAATAGCTACCTGTTCTTTGATATCCACCGCTGCATCATAGCTCTGGGACATATTTGTGCCTTCTTCCCCACAGAAGATGCAGCCACCTCTTCCTACCACCCCATCCCTGTTGGGGCAGGTAACAGGTAAGCTGACAACTAGTTTATATACTTTTTCTCCATATTTCTGCTGGAGATAGTTGGAATATTTGTAGTATCCATTTCTCATCTAATTGATTTCAGCCCTTCCACCAATTCTCTTACTATATATTATATCATTTTTGGCAGCACCCAAACCAAAAACTACACCTTACTAGCTATTTGTCTAAAAAATTTCCGCTACCGCCCTTATGGGAGATCCGTCTGCAGCTGCGATCTTTAACGGATAGCAAGAAAATGCAAACTTGCTTCCTACTAATTGGTCTAGCATAGTGAGGTTCTCAATAATTAGAATATTATTGCCCAACAGGATTTGGTGGATTTTCAGCTCTGCCATATCTGCCGGCTCTACTGATATAGCATCCACTCCAACCCCTTTGAGCTTCATGTCCACAATTTTCGTAGCAGCACATGCTGATAGCGTCGGATAACTCTCGAAGTACTCCTCTGAGCCCCATTTCTTATCCCACCCGGTATAAAAGAGGATAAAATCCACTAGTTCTATACCCTCTATTGCTGACAGGTGGTCAGCAGTTATGTTTGAGCCAGGAGCTAAGTTAGAGCAATCTACTACAATTGCAGGTCCAGTAAACTGACTGATAGGGAACTGATCTAAGGTCAAACCATCAGAAAAAAGATGGGCCGGACTATCCATATGTGTCCCCGTATGGGTATACATGGTAAGCTTCAGCTCCTTAAAGCCGTGTTCAGCTAAAGTACAGGCCTCCACCAGCTCAGGTTGCTCTGTACCTGGGTAAACCGGCATATCGGCTGAAATAATTTGAGTCAAATCTATCTGTTTCATGTAAGCACTCCTTTTTAAAAGAGAAGCAACTTAGCATATTAGGCTAAGTCGCTCTACTATTTAATAATATATTAGTTATTATTCCTTATTCTTAATGAATATCCTGCTTAGAATTCTAATAAACAACTAAGCATTCCACATAATACAATTAATGGACAGACTACTATGTTTTTTGTTGCAAAAAGAGTCCTCTACCCTTTTTATAATTTAAGTTGTTAGTTATAATAAAAATGATGATCTATTACAATAACTATATAGGTCATTCTTTTTAACCAAATTTTAATGGAGGTGTTTGTATGCCCTATATTAGTTTTGAAGGTCCTTTTATGTCCTTAGAACAAAAGAAAGCTATCATTAAAGAGTTTACAGAGATTGCTAGCGTCACTCTACAAATCCCTAAGGAAGCCATTACTGTAGCAATTAAAGAAAATAATCCTGAGAATGTAGGGGTGGGTGGAATATCTTTAGCGGAACGTTTTAAGAAATAATTCTAAAGCTTTATTACCCAAATAAAATAGGTTTCGCCAGCCCTTTTGCTGGTGAAACCTTTTTAAATTTTATTTATTAAGATGTATTTTGTTTTTTAATTTTTATTTATTATTTGATTACCATCACAGGGCATTTTGCTTCATCAATCAGCCGACTCATTATGTTGCCCTTAAATAAAAACTCCATTAAAGTACATTCTCCATGATAACCTATAACCATCAGATCGCACTGTAGCTCCTCTGCCGTTTCAACAATAGTCTTAACCGGTTCTCCCCGCCTTACCTTGACCTTATAGGGAGTGTGGCTATCTTCAAAAACTTTAGTGGCCTTTTGGATACACTCCTCCACATTTTTCTTGATAACCTCTTCAGCGCTTAGCCCAGTTTTGTCCATCTCAAATTCTACTTCTGCCGGCAGGCTATACTTATCCACTACATTTAGGACTATCACCTTTCTATCAGGTTTCTCCTTAATTAGTCCAACAATAGTTTTGGCTATTTTCTCTGATAAGCCAGAGCCACTTGTTGGAAAGAGAATTCTCTCAAACAAGCAAATACCCCCTTATTAAAAATAGAGTATGTTTCTATAATTGATAAATTAGCCAATTGAACCTGGTTTCCTGCTTTTTACATAAAAGTTTTTCTTAAAAGATTCTTAGTTAAACCCTACGATATTTTTTAAGCGCTATAGTGTTTAAAATCAGAAAAGCTACAATATACATTACCAGTATTAAGATGCTGTTTTGCACCTCAGCTATTCCAAGGCCGCGAATCATTACATCCCTTAATGCTTCAGCACCATAGGTAAGGGGAAAGGCCTTTGAAAGCAGTTCTACCCAGTCGGGAGCCTCCCGCAAGTCAAATAGCCCGCTAAAAAGAATTTGGGGCACTATCACTATGGGAATAAACTGAAAAAGTTGAAATTCACTTCTGGCAAAGGCTGATAAAAAAGTGCCCAAGGATAGAGCCATAGCAGCCAATAATATATTTAACAGCAACACAAGCCAAAAGCTCCCTTCCAACACTACCCCTAGCCCATAAATCATTAAAAGCTGAATAACAAGTGTCTGAATTGCTACAAATAAGCCAAATCCCAAGAAATATCCCAGTACTATTTCATATCTCCTCAAAGGCGTGGCCAAGGTTCTTTCTAAGGTACCACTAATACGCTCCCGCAAAAAAGAAATTCCCGCAATAATAAAGACAAAAAAGAAAATGAAAAAGCCCATTAAAAGTGGCGCTAGTGAATCAAACATAGTCATATTTTCTGAGCCATAGAAGAAGCCAAGCTGCTCCTTTTGCAGCATTAAAGCATCTGCTGGCTTCATGCTATTCTGTGGTAACAGCTTTTCAAGGCTAGATAAAGTGTTTTCCATAACCGTCTGCTGCAGAACAGAAAATGTCAGCTTTCCTGTAGTAGGATTGGTACCCTCTACTACTACCCTAAGTTCTTGACCATCAAGAATTAAGTACCCATCAGATTCCTTTTTAATAATGGTATCGATGGCTTCCTGCTCCGAATTAAGGATAGTAAGGTAGGCTTTGTCCGCCAAGGCTGTTATAGCTTGTTCGGGCATATTAACTACAGCTAGCTTGGGCTTGGTCACTGCAGAATTAAGGATTGTGCTCAACAAAAATATAATAAATACAGGAGCTAGCATCATTAAAGCTAACGTTCTTTTGTCTCCAGTTATTTGTTTTATCAGTCTAGCTGTTACTACTAGTATTCTCATACTGCCTCCCCCTCACCAGAACCAAAGTAGATAAAAGCTCCTTCAATTGAATTAGCGCTAGATACTTCCATTAGCTTCGTCGGTGTATCAATAGCAATAATTTCTCCATCTCGCATTAAGGCCAACCGATCACATCGGTCTGCCTCATCCATCACATGGGTCGTTATGATGATAGTGGTGCCGTTATCCCTCAGCGATGCAAACTCCTGCCAAAACTGCTGGCGCAAAATAGGGTCAATGCCAACTGTAGGTTCATCTAGAATCAATATCTTAGGCTTATGGTACAAAGCTAAGGCTAAAGACAGCCGCCTTTTCATACCGCCAGAGTAGCTGCTTATAAGCTTATCCTTATGGTCCATTAGGCCTACTAGCTGCAGCATCTCCAAAGCCCTTTCCTTCGCCGCTCTTCCATGCCAGCCATATAAGCCGCCAAAGTATATTAGATTTTCAATGGCATTTAAATCTTCATAGAGGGCGTCTGCTTGGGCCATATAACCAATGTTAGACATGACCTCCAAGGAAGGCATTTTTGTATTTAAAACTAGTACCTCCCCAGAATTCGGAGCCAGCATCCCCACTATTATTTTCACCAAAGTAGTTTTGCCGGACCCTGACGGTCCTAGTAGCCCAATTATCTCTCCTCCTTGCACCTCTAGGCTCACATTAGATAAAATAGACTTCTTAGCAAACTGCTTGTTAATTTCCATAGCCTTAATAACCGGTTCCCTCAATTTAAATCCCCCTTATTATTGGTTGTATGCCGACCCTATCATAATTGTCTTTACTAAAGGCATATTCTTCCGCATAAAGAAAACTCCTGCATTTTCAGCAAGAGTTTTCACCAATTACTAATTGGTCCAAAGACCTATTTTTTATGCTAATCTGATGGCAAATTCGGGACAAACAGGGTTGCAATACCCGCATAACAGGCATTTTTGGTGATTTGCCCAAACTTTGCCTTCTGATACTGCTAAAGCGTCATTGGGACAGGTCTTAGCACAAATTCCACAGCCTTTACACATAATATGAGAAACTATCAGCTTCTTATTGGCATTAGATTTCTTAAGCAATGCTTCAGGGGGAACCTGTTCATCTCTAAAGAGCCTAACATTCAGGTCAACCTCTTCCTCCCTAACCATACCTACTGCCACTGAATTGATGCCTTCAATTTTTCTTACATAAGCATAGGCGTCCACAATCTCATCTATTAAATGACCTCCAGCTAAGGCTTTCATGGCATAGAGCCCCTTGCCAGCTTGATGGGCCTTGGCAATAGCCGCCAGCATTTCTTCGGCGGTTCCACCTACGATTCCCATTCCCAGCTTATTGATAATAGGGAATACTATGTCTACCTCCTCTACTTCTGCTGCTACTTCCACTACCTTCACCACATGAGTGGAAATACCTACTGCTTTGATAATACCTTTAGCCTTATAGTCAAGCAGGCATTGCCAGGCCCCTGCCCGTTCATTAAAGACCTCGGTGCTAACCTTCGCTGCATGGAGCAAGAAGATATCAATGTAACTACGGCCCATTTCAGTTAGTGCCTTTTGAACGCTTTGCTCCATAGCTTCATAAGTCTGGGCTCCCGATTTGGTGGCGATTACCACCTCGCCATCAAAGTTGTCTAATGCCTTTTTTATATGGAGATAGGTCCGGTAGAGTTCTGCGGTATCTATAAAATTGACTCCACTTTTCAGTGCAGTTAGAATAACCTCTGCCCCTTTATCTTCAGTCATGTTAGCCTGTAAAGGACCCATTGTTAATGCCCCGAAGCATAGCTCTGTTACCTCAATTCCTGATTTGCCAAGTACTAGTCTTTTCAACTTTAACAATCCTCCTTATCGCTACTATAGTTATATATTATATTCTACTAATATTATGCTAAATCCTCTTGAAGATTGATTCCTTCCAATAGGTGAAGTGCCTTTACTAGTTTTACTTATAAATAGCTACATCCACATTAAAGTTGGGCAATAGAAACTCATCCTGGTTGATAATCGATATTTCCACCGGTACAATAGTCTCACCGTTTTTCACAATAGCTTTGCTCGATATTTTAGTAATTTGCCCCCTATACTCTCTAGACTTGTCAGCTAAGGGCACAATCACCGCTTCTGCCCCCAGGGAAATATCTGCCATGAATTCTTCTACTACATCTGCCTCTACCACTAACTTCTCAAGGCTTATTAACGTCAACAAGCTGTCAGTTGGAGTAATGAAATCACCGTTTTTATGACTTGAATTGGAAACGACGCCTTTATTGAGGTTTGCTACAACCTTATTTCCATCAAGATAGTTTTTATTCAGCTGCTGCTTCAAGCTAGCTAATTCCAGCTTTAGCTGTTCAATCCGCCGCTGCTGTATCATCAGCTGATTTTGAGCCTCTGATATTGCTAGGGAGATATTATCCAAGGTATAAGCTTTGAGCTTTAACCGCTCCAGTTCAGCTGCCTTGGTATAATCATCATTCTCAATGGCGTGCTTTAAAGAGTTGATTTCCTGCTCTCGCTCCGCTGCCTTAAGCTGATACTGCTCTAGCTGGCTTAAGGATATGGCACCCGATTGAAATAGTTTTTCGTAGGCCGCTAATTCACTTAAGGCCCGTTGGTGCAGTTCTTCAGCAAAGGCAAGGTCTGTTACCGTTTTTTTGCTCTTCAGGTCATCTTCTAAAGAAGCTACTGATAGCTCAATTTCACCAGCAGTCTGCTTTTCCTTATTTTGTAAACTAACAATAGTATTTCTGATTTTGTTTTGCTCTAAATTAGCGATAGCTAACTCCCCTTCTAGCTTTTGGATCTCAGTTAGAAAACTATCAAAATTTATAATAAACAGCGGTGTGCCTTTCTCTACTAAATCGCCCTCCTGAACAAGCACTTCTTCAATAATACCGGGAAAGTCAAGCGTAATATTAGTGGCCTTAATTGATTTCACTACTCCGAAGACATCAACTTTATTTGTCACTGGAGCTACTTCTATCGGTTCATTAGCTGCTTCTTCTTGTTGTCCACAGCCCCCCGCCAAAATTAATATCAGAATGAGGCAAGCTGTCAAAGCAATCTTACTTACTAGATTCTTCATTTTCCCACACCTTTCCGTCTCTCACATTAATTACCCGCTGGCCATAGGTTGCTGCCTCATGAGAATGGGTTACCTGGACAATCACCTTGCCACTTTCCGTATTTATTTTTTGCAGCAAACGCATAACTTCAGTTCCCGTCTTGCTATCCAAATTTCCAGTTGGCTCATCTGCCATGATTATTTCTGGATTGCTAATAAGAGCCCTAGCTATAGCCACCCGCTGCTGCTGTCCCCCCGAGAGCTCTCTCGGGGGTATGCTTACGCCTATCTGTCAGCTCTACTATATCTAAAATCTCCTTTAACCGCTGCTGATAATCCTTTAGTTTTTTACCATCAAGCAAGATAGGCAATAGGGTGTTCTCCTCTACGTTTAGATTAGGAATTAAATTGTAAAATTGAAACACAAAACCCACATCCCTTCGCCTCATAATGCTTTGCTCCTGGTCCGTCATGCTGGAGATTTCCTTCCCCATAATTTTTATTTGACCAGAGTTTGGTTGATCTAGCCCTCCCAGCAGATAAAGGAGGGTGCTTTTACCTGAGCCAGACGGTCCCATTATTGATACAAATTCTCCTTTATCTATAGAGAGGCAAACTGACTTAAGCACCTCTACTGTTACTTCTCCCATGGTAAAGGATTTGCATAAGTCAATAGCTTCAATAGCTGCAGTCAATGTAGATTCCCCCTATTCATGTTTAATTGCCTCTATGATATTCAATTTGGCAGACTTTAAGGCAGGGCTCACGGAGGCAACGATAGTGATGCCAATTCCAGCAATGATGGCATTGCCAAATAGACTGGCTGAGTAGTGCATGGGAATAGGTACATTTAAGGCTTGCATTACATAAGGGACAACTGATAAGGCCAGTAGCCCCGCCATCACCCCAACGGTTCCTCCCACAAAGCCTCCGGTGAGTCCTTCCACAAATATTAGTTTTACTATCTGTTTTTTGCTCATGCCAATTGAGCGTAGCACTGCCAAAGACCGCTTGCGCTCCATAAAGCTAATGATTAGATTATTTACCACCCCGAAAATGCCAATCAGCAGGGTCATCAGTGAAAAACCCCTGAGGATTGCAAACATTTGGTTATTCATATCCATATTCATCTGCTCCAGTTCAGCCATGGTATAGATAATAGGCTCAACTCTAGAAAACCTGCTCTTTAGTTCATCCGCCACTATCTTAGGATCTATTGAGGTTTTGATATACATATCCTCAAAATAGCGCTCACCGGTATCAGCCCGAAAATATTTTTCTGCCACGATAGCGTAATCTCCATTTTGCATCAAGGAGTTAAAAAAACCAACTATTCTATACTGCCTGTTGCCCTTTGGCAGTTCCA
>JAWSUQ010000089.1:0-9313 GCA_033549265.1 Bacillota bacterium | reverse complement strand
ATGAAAAAGTAGACGGTAGCGGTTATCCTCGTGGCTTAAAAAAAGATCAAATCCATTTGTATGCAAAAATTGTTGCTGTAGCTGACGTATACGATGCTTTAGTAGCTGATCGAGTATACCGACATGCCTTCTCTTCTCAAGAAGCAGCGGAGCTAATAACCTGTGGCTGTAATATTCACTTTGACCATGAAATAGCAAAAGCCTTCTTAAAGCATATCTCCATCTTTCCAGTTGGTTCTGTGGTAAAATTAAGTACTGGTGATCTAGCAGTTGTAGTAGATATCAACAAAGATTTGCAAACTCGGCCTATCGTGAGAGTTGTGGCAACGAAAGAACTATATCACAGTTATGGGGTAGAGCTTGACTTATGCAAACATCCCACCATTATTATTGAAAGAATAATTAAGCCAACAGATGCTGAATATAATAGTACCATGTAACAAATATATATCCATTAAAGATAGTTATTCAATTGCACATAAAAATCCTCTGGATGAATGTACCAGAGGATTTTTTCAGCATTTAGCTTAGCCAACAGCCTCAAAGCCGAGCTTAAATGCTTTTTTATTCACTTCGATCAGTTTTGCTGGAACTACTTCCTCAATAATCTTTTCCCATGCTTCTACAGGGAAACCTAGTTCTTTAGCTAAAACGCCAAGCAAGACTACATTGGCTGCCTTTAAGTTTCCTGCCTCCTTGGCCTTAGCTACCGCATTAATTATCACAGCATTATCTATTTTCTTAGAAATTTTTTCAGAGATATTTGCTGGATATTGAGCTTTTCCTGCAGACACTGAAGCTGGATGAATTTGCTGACTATCCACAATCATAGTGCCTGTTTCTTTGAGGAAAGGCAAGTAACGCATAGCCTCTAGTTCCTCAAAAGCCACAATTACGTCGGCCTCTCCTGGTTCTACAATAGGTGAATTGACCTCTTCTCCAAATCGCACATGGGTAATTACACTGCCGCCTCTTTGAGACATTCCATGGATCTCGTTCATCTTAACATCATAGCCTTGACTTAATACGGCTAAGCTAAGCACCTTAGAGGCCAAGATAGTACCCTGTCCACCGACACCGACTAATAAAACGTTGGTCACTTTTCCCATTACTGCTCACCTGCCTTTATAGCATCAAATTTACAAACTTTGATACATAGGCCACAGCCTGTACATTGGGTTTCATTACAGGAAACCTTCTCCCCGTGCAAAGCAAGTCCTGGGCAACCTAGCTTCATACAACGCTTGCAGCCTGTGCATATCTCTTGGTCAACGTTAACAGGATTAGTCCATGAACCCTTGTCAATCAAAGCACAGGGTCTTTTACAAATAATAACAGATGGTTCTTCCTTAGCTAGCTCTTCCTTTAATATATTTTCTAGCTCCATCAGCTCATATGGATCTACTACTCTAATTGACTTTATCCCAATAGCCTCTACGAGCTTAATTAAATCCACCTGAGGAGCAGGCTCCTGGGTAATGGTTCTACCAGTTCCTGGGTGATCCTGATGTCCAGTCATAGCGGTTATACTATTATCTAAAATAACTACTGTACTGGTTCCTTTATTATAAACTAAGTCTAACAGACTGTTAATGCCAGTATGCAAAAAGGTGGAATCACCAATAACAGAAATTAGCTTTCTAGCAAATTCCTTTCCCCTGGCCTTCTCCATTCCCATAGCAGAGCTGATGCTTGAACCCATGCAAATGCAAGTATCCATCGCTCCAAAAGGGGGCAGTGCACCTAATGTGTAACATCCTATATCGCCTGCTACAGTAAGCTTTAATTTGTTAAATACATAAAAAGCACCTCTGTGGGGACATCCGGCACACAAAACTGGTGGTCTTGGTGGAGCTGGCTCTTCTATAGCATATAAAGCTTTACTAGCAGCAGTTTCTCTGGCAGCTTCACCGAACACAATTGGGCTAAGTTTTTCCGTAAGCAATTGGACGCTATACTCTCCAATAGGAGTCAATAACTCCTTACCTATAACTTCAAGCCCTAGCGCTCTTATTTCGTTTTCAATGAATGGCTCCAATTCCTCTACCACTAAAACTTTTTCACAGGAGTTAACAAAGTCTGCTATCAAGGTGTGGGGTAGTGGGTAGGTCATTCCCAGCTTCAAAATAGAAACCTCTTGTCCAAAAGCCTCTTTTACATATTGGTACGATATACCATGGGTAATAATTCCTACCTTTCGCTGGTTACCCCATTCTACTCTGTTTAAAGAGCTTGAATTACCAAATTGGACCAGTTCAGCTTTTCTAGCTTCGACAATTGGATGCCTTAATCTAGCATAGGCCGGCATCATAATGTATTTTTGCTGATTTTTTTCATATTCCTTTAATGGTACATCCGCTCGCTCTTCTAGCTCAACAAGTGATTGGGAGTGATTAATTCTAGTCGTGGTACGGTACATTACCGGGGTATCATATTCTTCACTAATTTGATAAGCAAGCTTAATAAAGTCTTTAGCTTCTTGACTGTCACTAGGCTCAATTACCGGTATTTTAGCAGCCCTGGCCAAATGACGATTATCCTGTTCATTCTGTGAACTGTGCATTCCTGGCTCGTCGGCGGAAACAAGGACTAATCCACCATTAACTCCCGTGTAGCTAAAGGTAAATAAAGGGTCTGCTGCCACGTTTACTCCTACGTGCTTCATAGTTACCAATGCCCTTGCACCAGCAATAGAAGCCCCAATCCCTACTTCTAGAGCAACTTTTTCATTAGGTGACCACTCGGAGTAAATTCCATTGTATTTGCAAAGGTTTTGCAGAATCTCAGTGCTTGGAGTTCCAGGATAGGCAGCAGCAACTCTAACACCTGCTTCCCAAGCACCTTGGGCAATAGCTTCATTGCCTGTAAGTAGCTTTTTCTTCATTAATTATGAGACCTCCCCCAACTGTATTTATGCTTTAAAGATTTAATTGTCGCAAAATTATTACTTCTACCTATATTAGTATACCTTAATAAGCTATTTGGGGACAAGTATTTATTTCGTTCGATAATCAAATACTCTCTTTGCCTTACCTGTGCTTCTTTCGATGGTCCCAGGCTCCACCAGCTTAATCCGCGGAGTTATGGTTAGTACTGACTGCATCTTTTGAGCTATATGTCTTTCAAGCCGCTCTAGCTCTTTGAAGCTATCACTAAATTTGCTATCATCAACCTCTACTTTTACTTCAAGCTCATCTAAAAAGCCTTTTTTACTGACGATAATCTGATAATGGGGTTCTACTCCATTAATACTCATTAGCACAGATTCTATTTGAGATGGAAATACGTTTACTCCTCTAATAATCAGCATATCATCTGAACGTGCATTAACCCGACGCATCCTAGCTAAAGTACGTCCACATTCACATGGTTTAGTAGTGATGATTGATAGGTCTTTAGTGCGAAAACGAATCACTGGAAAACCCTCTTTAGTAATAGTCGTAAATACCAGCTCACCTTCTTGATCAAACCCAAGGCTTTCTCCTGTCTCAGGGTTGATTATCTCCGGAATAAAGTGGTCTTCATTTATATGCAATCCACCACCACATCCACATTCTCCTGCAACTCCAGGTCCGATAATCTCGCTAAGTCCATAATTATCAGTAGCTTTTATTCCCCATCTCTGTTCTAGCTCACGCCGCATTCCTTCAGTCCATGGCTCAGCACCAAACAGCCCCAGCCGTAGCTTTAAGGATTTTGGATCTATTCCCATACTTGTGGCTATTTCAGCTAAATAAAGGGCATAGGAGGGGGTACTAACTAAGACAGTGGTACCAAAATCCTCCATTAGCATTATCTGCTTTTCTGTATTTCCACTTGAAGCAGGCACCACTGTGGCTCCAGCCTTCTCGAGGCCATAATGCAAGCCAAAGCCTCCAGTAAATAGACCATAGCCAAAAGCCACTTGCACAACATCATCTGCCGTAACTCCGGCTTGAGTGACAATCCGGGCAATTAAGTCAGACCAAATATCTAAGTCCCTTTTAGTATATCCTACTACTACTGGCTTTCCTGTAGTTCCAGAAGAAGCGTGAACTCGCACTATTTCACGCATAGGTACAGCAAATAGTCCATAGGGATAATTAGCCCTTAAGTCATCCTTTGTAGTAAATGGTAGTTTGGCTATATCCTCCAGGCTTTTAATATCTGCTGGCGTTACCCCTACCTTGTCAAAAGCCTGCTGATAAAAGGGTACGTTGGCGTAAACTCTTGCCACAGTATCTTGTAATGCCTGTAGTTGCTTCACCTCTAGCTCTTGTCTCGATATGATTTCATTCGTCTTATCCCAAATCATTAGTTACCACTTCCCCATCAGTTGTATTTGAAAATTTATGCTGCTTTGTACCAAACACCTTGCTGATATGCTCCTCAGAATATCCCTTAGTAAACAAGCTTACTATTGGTACTACTATTAGCGGCACTACAATGGCAATTGAACCTATTAAAGGTATATGGGGTGAATTTACTCCGTAATAAAATGAGAAGATAACGGAGATAGACAACCCTGTTAACATCCCTGCAAAGGCTCCTGTTTTAGTAGTCCCTCGCCAAAAGAGCCCATAAAAGTATGGTGCTAAAAATGACCCTGCTAGCGTTCCCCAAGAAATAGCCATTAGCGATAGAATAGGAGTTGGAGTAATAGCCAAGAAGAGAGAAAATATTATAAAACATACACAAAAGATACGCATTAACAACACTAGCTTGTCTTTACCTATGTAAGGGAATAACCCTCCTTTAATTAAGTCAATGGCAATTGATGAGCTAGAAACTAGCACTAAAGATGCTAGAGTTGACATGGAAGCTGATAACACTAATAGCAAAATCACCATTGCCACTATCTCTGGCAGAGCCATGGTAATTATCTTTGGTATAATCAGGTCATAATTGGCTAATCCATTCACTAGCGGCAGGCCCTCAGGAAAAAAAAGCCGACTTAATGACCCTGTAAAATACGCTCCAAAGGTCATTAGAATGGCAAAAATCGTTGCCATTACAGTTGCTTTAGGAATATCACTCTCACTTTTAATACTGTAAAACTTTTGCACCATCTGTGGCAATCCCCAAGACCCTAGACTAGTTAGAACAACTAAGGCTACTAGCGGGATCACTCCTGGAGGCCCTACAGGAGCAACTAGCTGTGGGTTGATATTGGCTAACCGTTCAATACCAGGACTAATCCCACCAATTTGTGGAGCGTTAATTACAAAGAAAACTAATAATATTACACCAATAATCATGATGACCCCTTGAACTAGGTCTGCCAAGGCAATAGCTAAATAGCCCCCCATAGTCAAATATATACCTGTTAGCAAAGCCATTAATATTAGAGCAGCTAAATATGGAATATTAAACACCTGCTCAAATAAATAGCTTAAACCCATGTACACTGATGCGGAATAAGGTACCATAAATACGAATATAATTAAACCGCTTGCTATCTTAAAAGCCTTGCTGTCATAGCGAGCCTCAAAAAACTCTGGCATTGTCAAAGCATTCAACCTGGCAGTTAAAACTCTCGTTCTTAACCCTAAGACGCGCCATGCTAAATAGCTTCCCACAAAGGCATTACCCACTACAATCCATAAAGCCGATAATCCAAAGCCCCAGCCCACCTTGCCTGCATATCCTATAAATAGCACTGCAGAAAAATATGATGTGCCATAGGCAAAAGCCGATACCCAGGGCCCGAGAGCCCTATCCCCCAAAAAAAAATCATTAACAGTTTTAGTCTTTTTCATGCCAACATAACCAAGACTTAAAACCATTAATGCATATAAAAATACCACCAGAATTTTCATTTTACCATCCTCCCATTCTACTTCAGCTTAAAAATTTAGTAGTTACTTAAGTTGAAACTCCACTCTACTGTTTTACTAATGTAAAACCCTACGTAATGCTCTAATACATACTAATAAAAATTTTATTCTCCTTTTAACTGCTTATTCCTGCAATTCAAATACTTTTTTTATCATTATGCTCAATTTAAATGATGTATTAGTTAACTGATATTAAGACAAACTAAAATGGGAGGCAAAGGCATATGACTAATCTTTTATTAACAAATAATCCCATGGTATTAAGAAAATATCCGAAATCAGAAAAAATTACTGGTTCACTGCGGGATGTGTTTATTAAAGCGAGGAATTACATCCATCAAGATTATCAATTATTAATGCATCCATTATCCGGTAGCATTAAACCCAACATTTCTCCATACAAATCTTTGCTTTTACAACGCAATAACGATTTTAACTCTAAAGATTATTCATCAACTATCTTGATAGAAGAAGCATTTACCGCACTAAACAAGTTTGAACCAGTATGTCTTTCTGAGAGCAATCCTGTTTTGGAAGATTTCCAATTAGTAGATTTATCCTTATTGGAATCTGCCCTAGGAAGTATTGTAAGTTTGGAAAAGAGTTTTATTACATAAGGAGGTGGCCCTTTGTGCGTTTAGAACTAGGAAATATCTTCATTAAAGATATTCAATTTGGTGAAAAAACAGAAGTTAAAGATGGAATCTTGTATGTCAATAAAGAGGAATTAAAGAAAATAGCGGGAGAGGATGAGCGAATAGCTTCAGTTGATGTAGACATAGCAAAGCCAGGTGAAAATACCCGCATTATGCCGGTAAAAGATGTGATTGAACCAAGAGTAAAGGTATCGGACCACAATGGTTTATTCCCAGGATTTATGAGTCCAGTTAATACGGTGGGGGAAGGACGCACCCATGTATTAAAGGGAGCTGCAGTAGTTACATGTGGTAAGATTGTAGGGTTTCAGGAGGGTATCATCGATATGGCCGGTCCTGGTGCAGCATATACACCATTCTCTGTAACCAATAATATTGTCCTTGTTTTAGAGCCTAGAGATGCTCTCCATCAGTATGACCATGAAGCTGCTGTGAGAATGGCAGGCCTGAGAGCAGCAACTTATCTAGCTGAAGCTTGCAAAAATATAGAACCGGATGAAATTAATACTTACGAAACTTTACCACTGGCACAGCAATTGTCACAATACCCTGATCTTCCCAAAGTTGTATATGTCTATATGCTTCAAACTCAAGGCTTGTTGCATGACACTTACGTATATGGTGTAGATGCTAAGCGCATTATCCCTACTTTTATTTATCCAACTGAAGTAATGGATGGTGCCATAATTAGCGGAAATTGTGTATCCGCTTGCGATAAAAATCCAACCTATGTTCATTCAAATAATCCAGTAATATATGATTTGTATGAGCGCCACGGGAAAGATATAAACTTCCTTGGGGTAGTAATTACAAATGAAAATGTTACATTAGCTGACAAGGAAAGGTCATCAAGTTATACTGCCAAGCTGGTAGAGTTTTTAGGGGCAGAAGCAGCCATTATTTCAGAGGAAGGCTTTGGAAACCCCGATGCAGACTTAGTTATGAACTGCACTAAGATAGAGAAAAAAGGGATTAAGACAGTATTAATTACTGATGAGTATGCTGGGCGTGACGGCGGGTCTCAATCCTTAGCTGATTCAACCCCATTAGGAAATGCTGTGGTAACCGCCGGTAATGCCAATGAAATTATTGAACTGCCTGCGTTAGATAAAATAATTGGCTATCTTGATCCAATAGACGTTGTTGCTGGAGGCTTTGCCGGCAGCTTAAAAAAAGATGGCAGCATTAAGGTGGAATTGCAGGCTATCATTGGAGCTACCAATGAATTAGGGTTCGGTAGATTAACCGCTCGTGGGTACTAAGGATAGAAGGGAGGATTTTAATTGAAAAAAGTTAGAATTGTTCACTACTTAAATCAGTTTTTTGGCCAGATTGGTGGAGAAGAAAAGGCAGACATCGGACCACAAGCGCTAGAAGGCTTTGTGGGCCCAGGAATGGCTTTAAGTAATCAGTTTGGGGATGCTGCAGAAATTGTAGGTACTGTAATTTGCGGTGATTCCTACTTTAATGAGCAGATAGATAAGGCTAGTGCGGAGGTATTTGATTTAATTACTAAGTTTAACCCAGATATAGTGGTAGCCGGTCCTGCCTTCAATGCTGGTAGGTATGGTGTAGCTTGCGGTGCTGTAGCTAAAACTATCACTGAAAATCTAAATATCCCTGTGGTCTCAGGAATGTATAAGGAAAATCCGGGAGTAGAGCTTTATGGTAGGTACGCTTATATAATCGAAACTTCCGATTCAGCTGCTGGCATGCGCACAGCTATTCCAGCTATCGGCAAATTCATTATAAAGCTAGCTAAGCACGAAAAGCTAGGCCTTCCTAATGAAGAAGGTTATTTCCCCCGAGGCTTTAGAAAAAATATATTTGCTGATGAGCGAGGCTCTAAACGAGCCATTGATATGTTATTAAAAAAGATCAGGGGAGAAGAATTCCAGACTGAATATCCGATGCCAGTATTTGATAGAGTTGACCCTAGCCCAGCAATCAAGGATATATCTAAGGCCAAGATTGCCTTAGTGACTTCTGGCGGAATTGTCCCTAAAGGCAATCCTGATAGAATTGAAGCTTCAAGCGCCTCTAAATTCGGCAAATATGACATTAGCAATGTAGAGGACCTTACGGTTGCTACTTATGAAACAGCTCATGGCGGTTACGATCCCTTCTTTGCTAATGATGATGCTGACAGAGTCTTACCTGTGGACGTCATGCGGGAGTTCGAAAAAGAAGGACGAATTGGTGAGCTTCATAAATATTTCTATACTACTGTAGGCAACGGTACCTCAGTGGCTCGGTCAAGGCTTTACGGCAGTGAAATTGCAAAGGATTTGCTGGCTGAAGGAGTAGAAGCAGTTATCCTTACCTCCACCTGAGGAACCTGTACTCGTTGCGGTGCAACGATGGTAAAAGAAATTGAGAGAAGCGGTATTCCAGTAGTACACATAGCTACCATAGTTCCCATTTCCGAAACAGTTGGTGCTAATCGAATTGTTCCAGCGGTAGCTATCCCTTATCCACTAGGCAATCCCAATGTTTCTGATAAGGAAGAACATCATTTGCGGCATAGTATTGTGGAAAAATGCTTAAAAGCCTTATCTAGTGAAATTACCGAGCAATCAGTATTTCATTAGAAATGTTACCTTCTTAAATTAAGCCTAGCGAGTTATGATTAAAAAAGGCTAACACCATTACTAATAAGTAAAGGGTTAGCCTTTTAAGTTTTAATACGTTTTAACAAGGTGATCCGGTTTTTGCTATATATCCTTCCTGGCTTAGTACATCTTTAGCCGCTTCAACCTTATGTTCATTAATCATTATTATAGGTCCAGTGCAACCCATACCGCTTTCAGCATAAATTCCTGCCTTCCATAAAGCTCTAAC
>JAWSUQ010000088.1:0-9332 GCA_033549265.1 Bacillota bacterium | reverse complement strand
CTTAGTAAATCCCTATTAATTTCATTTGACATTGAGCTTAAGTGATTGGGAAAAACACTAACACAAATTACTGCTAATCCAATAACACCCAATAACTTTAACAATGATCCGAAAAAGCTATTTGAATTGTTTGTTATATTAACGCTGTTTGGTGAACTACCAACTCCCACAGGCGGTATGTAATCATTAATTCTTAAGTCAACCATCTCTCCACCGGAAACTAAGTTTCCTCTCACTATAGCACCGTCTTTTTTATAGATCTGCCCTTTAGCCACTACTACGTCACCCATTATCTCCGCTGTTTCCTGGAGATTAATATTACCTAGCATTGTGACTACATCACCATTTACTCTACCAGCTACTGAGATATCTCCTCTTAAAGTAACAACGTTTCCTGAGACAACATCACCTTGATTTATTATTATATTTCCGCTGAGTTGTACTACATCACCATTTATCCTATTGCTTTCCACTGGTTCTGCAAAAGCAGCTGATGTCAATAATAAAAGAATCATCCACAAGAATATAATTAATTTTCCTTTTCTAAGCATATAATCCCACCCTCTCACTTTTTGAGCCTTTACTTTTTTACATCACATTTAACAGATGAATTCTCCTTAATTTAAATAGGTATATCAAAGCTAATGCTGACGCTGCTACGATAGATAATACGCTAGTTATATTGATAATTACTAACGATAAGAAGCCTTTCCACATGGCATTGGCCATAATCCACCAATAAAATATGTTTTTAACAGCTATTGCCCCGTAGCTGACCATGGTTTCAGCTATTCCAATAGTAACCATATTCCATAACTGGGCTATAAATAATTGCCATTGGCCTATTTCAACAATGCCCCACATTGCCAATATCATTATGCCTAAGCCTAATAAAATATTTACAAGCTGACTTTGAGGTACTACCTTCTGCAAGCTAGCTTCTTTATTAGCTTCCTCTAAAGCTAACGTGGCCCAATTTAAATTTGAAAAATCTAGCGGAACTTCAACCCTTTCAAGATTTGTCAGTTCTATTTCAATGTTCTGGAAATCTAACCAAAGAGCTTTACAGGAAGGACAAAGGCTACAGTGACTATCTATTAGCTTACACAATTCACTTGCTCGACTATCTTCATCTAGCGCTTCATGCATCATTAATTTAATCTGTTGGCATTTCATTAATAGTCACTCCTTTCTTTTAGCTCGATTAGATGGTTTTTTAATAGCTCTCTACCTCTGTAAAGTCTAGTTTTTACAGTATTTAACGATTCGTTTAAGATTGCTGCTATTTCCTCTAAGGTAAAATCATTTATGTATTTCAATATTATTACCAGCCTATAATGCTCCGGCAGCTGATTAATCTTTTCATTAATATGAGCTTTTAATAGCTTTCTCTCCATAATTTGCTGGGGACTCTCCCCCTTGCGTTCATCCACAAATACAAATTTATTGGCAGTGGTTGAAATAATACTTTCATCAGTTAATAAAATTTCTTTCTTCTTGCGCAAGAAGTCAATACAGCTATTGGTGGCAATTCGGAAAATCCAAGTGGAAAACTTCATGTTGTCATCATATTTGGTAATATTGTTGTAAACTTTTATAAAAACCTCTTGGGTAATGTCCCTGGCATCCTCTTGATGACCAATCATTTTAAAGGCTAAGTTATAAATCTGCTGCTGGTAAGCACTAACTACATTATTAAAGTACTGATTTTCCCCAGCCTTGACCTTAGCTATAAAAAACTCCAATTCCACTCTGATCCCTTCTTTCCCACCTATCTCTTAATACGAGGAACCGATAAAAAAAGTTTCAGGAAAACTTAAAAAAACATAAAAAAATCTTTAAAGATAAATATAATTAAATTTACCTTTAAAG
The DNA here is from genome assembly GCA_033549265.1 of Bacillota bacterium. Lineage (GTDB taxonomy): Bacteria > Bacillota > Desulfitisporia > Desulfitisporales > JAWSUQ01 > JAWSUQ01. The sequence continues at coordinate 7,460 of JAWSUQ010000088.1, read as the reverse complement.
ATCTCCTGCTCTTTTCAAGTTTTCAAAAATAATTAGCTTGTTAATTTTCCCTCCTGACCAAGCTGACAGAAGGTCATTGCTATTTCCTTATCTAATTGTTCACCTGCAACCTTTTTAATTTCAGTTAATGCTACTTCACTTTTTAAAGCTTTTCGATAAGGTCGGTCTGTTGTCATAGCATCGAAGGTATCTGCACAAGCAATTATTTTAGCCCCTAATGGAATTTCTGCTCCCCTTAACCCAAATGGATAGCCTTTTCCATCTATTCGTTCATGGTGGAATTTAATACTATTAATAATATTACCCAACCCCTCTAGAGGCTTTAATATTCTTGCTCCAATAAAAGGGTGTTCCTTAATATGACTGTATTCCTCATCTGTCAATCTACCGGGTTTACATAACACATTCTCTTTTATACCAATTTTTCCAATATCATGCAATAAACCTGCTAGCTTTATCTCTTGTTGCTGTTCTAAAGCTAGACCTAACTCAGCAGCAACTATCTCACAATATCTCGATACTCTTCTTGAATGACCTTTAGTGTAATAGTCCTTAGCCTCTAGGGTTAATGCCAGCGATTCTATTGTATGTAAAAAAACTTGATTCAATTGGAGATTTTTATAATTTAACTGGTTAACCTTTTCATTTAACTTGTCATACAATACTTCCATCTCTGCTATATGGACCAACAGTAGTCTTTCTTTTGCCTTTGCCAGTTCTTGCGATTCCTCCAGCTCTAGAGTTAGCATTTCAAATTGATGATCTAACTCATACATATCAGACCCATCCTCCTTCGAAAGATGCTTGTTAAAATAACATTATTTGAAATTCACATACCTCATCCCCATTGCTCCATCCCTTAAGTTGAGTTCCTTTCGTCCTCCGACCAGTTATGTGCTCTAATGCACCAGCTATTAATCCGCATTCAAAATGGCATAGCAATTCATTAATATTAGGCATTCCTGCACAGGTCATGCATTCATAAATTTTGATAACAATCCTTGATTCACATTCTTCTATTACTTCTGGCAGACCTATTTTGTTTTGTATTATAAAATCCAAGAAATCATTAAGGCTATTAATTCCAAGCTTTTTGCCAACTGACTTCCCTACCATATATAATGTAGGCCCAGCACTAGCACCAAGTATTTCCTGCATTCCAATTAACCGCAACAAGCGAAAGGTTGTTAACGGTATTTCTCCACCCAGTTTATCCCGCGATGATTTATTAATTAAGTGGAGTTCCAGCTTCTTAGTTTCCACAAGTCCTCACTCCCCCTCTTTTATAAATAGCGTTACATATTATTTTCTTTATTTTACCAATAGATTATTATTAAAAATGTAAGCTAATTTGGTATAATGATGTGATAATTATCAACTTCTATTTATTTTTTAAAAAAATACTGTTTTTTATTGCAACCTTTAGTCTCCTTTATGTGTCAAATAAGTAGAAGGGAGCTTCCTAAAGATGAAATACATAGAAGATAGGCTAATAGACAACTTAATATTGGGAGATGAAAACGCCTGGAGCGAACTCATAGATACAACCGGCCAACGGTTAGTACATACAGCATATCTTCTATTACACGACCAACACTTAGCGGAGGATGTCGTGCAGGAAACTTTCTGTCAAGCCTTTCAAAAAATAGTTTCCTTCAGAAGAGAAGCCAGCTTAACTACCTGGCTTACCAGAATTGCGGTAAACAACTGTCGTAATAAGCTGCGCAGCTTAGTCAACAAGCCAGTCCTATTAACGGAGCACCTACAAGAGGTTACAGCAGCTACAGGAAATACAGAAGATGAAGCCTTATCCGGTTTATCCAACAGCTGGTTACGGCTGGAAGTTAGTAAGCTTCCCCAAATATATAAAGAAGTGATTGTTTTCTATTACTTCTATGAGCTGTCTATTAAGGAAATAAGTGAAATATTATCAATAAGCGAAGGTACTTTAAAAAGTCGGTTAGCTAGAGCCAGAGCATCCTTAAAGAAAATCCTTTTAATAAAGGAGGAAAGCTAATGTCTCAAAATCATGAGCATTTAAATGATCATCAGATAGATACCTTAATCAAAGAAAAGCTAAACCCCATGTTTACTGAAGAAATAACTCAGGCTGATTTTTCACCAGTGCTAAAAGAGAAAATATTCTTTAGCTTAAATAAAGCGTCTGATTCAATAGCAAATGATTCTACTAAAAACAACAAGTCAATTATAAAAGATTTTCTAAGATTTCTGGATTATGAGCTAGAAATTCCTATTACAGCCGTAGCTGCTACTGTCATTCTAATACTTTACCCTGCCTTCTACCTAGGGCAGCAGCTTAATAGCTTTTGGCACAGCAGCCCCAAAGAATCTTCTCTCCCTATGCAGCTTATCTATCAAGCCGGCGGGCTTCATAAGGTCCATATTAGTAATTTGAATGGAGGTAACCCAAATGAAAGTAATCAAAGTTAAGGTAAAGCATTTAATTATCTGCTTTCTATTGATAAGCGTTGTGATATTAGGGGGCTTTAATTTTAGTCAACAGGCCCTGTACTTTTATGCCAAAAATCAGGCGGAAGCAGGAAATAAGCTAGCTGCCTTTGAAGCCTATCAAAAAACTGCAGCTCTTTTTCCTAAGCGCACCTTAGCAGCTGAAGCCCTCTATTGGAGCACTCAATTATGGAATTGGTCAGATTCTCAGCCAATATTTTACATCTTTCCAGGACGCTCCAGCTCTTCAGGAGTGTTTACAGCTGAGGCTCCAAGTATAGAGACTTTAATTCAGATCTATGAAAAAATTATTGCAGACCATCCCGATACAATTTGGGCTCAGCATAGTCGCAATCGGATTGTAGATTTATATTTTGAGTTAGGTGAGTGGCACCAAGTTAAGGAAATTTACGAAGGGGCACTTACTAGCGGTCATTCATTAAGCGGATGGGAATATGAGCGTTTAATGCAAGTTTACCGCGCCCTAGGAGACTATGATAATGCCTTGCTATACGCTAACTTGTCCCTTGAGGAAGGATACCATTTTTCCGAGGTTGTGGCCCAAGAACTTAAGGGTGATATAGAGTTACAAAAGAATAACTTTGTTCGAGCTAAGATTGCCTATAAAGAGGCTTTACAGCTTGCACAGGAGCTCGATTCTAACATCCAGTTTGACGGTTCTGAAAAACCAATGCACGCACCTGAAAGCTCTAGTCTAACTCAGACTCTTATGTTAAAACTGACAGCTTTAGAAAATTTATTATCCATGCCAGCAAATCAACAAAAGCTTGGTACAATTACCGGTCAGTTATTAGCTATTGAAAAGCCGTTAGCCAATATACGTATTTATCTAGAGTCCACCAATCGAAACAGCTGGAGTACTCCGCCACAGTCTGATACACCTACTGTACTTACAGACGCTGAAGGGCGTTTTACCTTCACTGGAATAATTCCAGGTGAATACCAGTTGGGCATCGGAGTATCTTTTCATCAGATAGAAGGTTTAGTTCCAAGAATGAGCTATGAAGATAAGGTTATTGTTAAGCCCGGCGAAACAGCTGAAAGCAACATCCTATTAGTTGAGCCCTTTAAAGTATTAGCTCCGATAGACGGATTTGTCTTTTCATTGAATGATTATCCTGAATTCTCCTGGGAGCTCATACCGGAAGCAGCTACCTATGAGCTGCATATTGCAGTCAAGGATGGAGATGGTACCTACGGAACTATTTTTGCAAATGACATAGCAGAAAACAATTACACCTTAGATTTGACCTCAAGGGCTCCTAATTTTTATGGAGTTCGACATAGCTCTGCTGGCATATCTGCTTCTAGCATTTTAGGTTTTTTCTATCCTGGCGGAGAATATATTTGGTCAATTAAAGCTTATGACAAAAATGGCAATTATCTTACTAGCACCGATGCCTTTTATCTATGGGAAGAGCGAGTCAGCAAGCCCCACTTTTTCGTTAGCTCAGAAGAACTGCTTCCTGCTGACAGGCTATTAATAGAGAAAAAATATCAGGAGTCCATTGCAAGCTATGAAAGCATAATCTTGGAAAACCCAACAAACATTCATGCCTTATCTGCTTTAGCAAGAATTTATTTTTATGGAACCTCTTATGATGGCAATAATCAAAATTTAGCTAAAGCATTAGAGTATGCTGAGCTATTGGTTAACATAGATCCCTCTAACCATAACACTGAATTACTAAAAAATATAAAATATAAAAAGGAAAAAATTTAAGAGCATAAACCGAATCCAAGCGTCAATAATAAGAAAAAGAGTACTTGAGGAGGAAATTTTAATGGCTAACAAGGGCAAACAAAAATTTACAAAGGAAGCAATTTTTAAAGCAAAGGATATAAATCATACCCACTCGGAAATTTTTGTGGAGCCTATTGGGGCAAAAGACAAGTTTGCCAGAGATATTAGGCCAAAAGGAGGAAAAGATAATGACTAGAAAAAACATGCGGGGCATTGTAGGAAAAACTGAGCCTAGTCCTCATAAACGTCCAAAAATCGGTCCAGGAATTAGCTTTACCGATCTTAACCTAACTGATGGAGAAGAAATAAAGAAAGTGGCTAAGGAAAAGGATTTGAAATTTGAATAAAAACTTTAATTATTAGCAAGGACTGTTTACTGAACAGTCCTTGTTTAGCGTTGTATTATATATTTATTAATTAGATATTAGGACTAACACATGGTGGCTGTGCTTTTGTAAAAACGGCTTTATTTGTTACAGAACAATATTCTTCAATAAAAAATTCGCAGTGAATACACCCTACTCTTACAATAAATTCATTGTATATTTCTTGGTCATTTTTTAGCCAGTCTTCTCTTACAAACCAGGGAGTAACTGCTTCAGGATTAAATCCCCGAGCCCACTCATTCCATATATGATATACATAAGTATACACTTCATTCATATATAACACTTGTCTCCTTTGTGGTTCTTTTGTTAAAATGTTAATATTATATTTATTTTTTTACTTTTAGGGAGGCAATATAAATGATACAAAATCATAAAAGCGATTATTTATTATTATATCGCAACTTAGAGAAAAATGAAGTTTTTTGTAAGATGGTTCAGCTTAATGAGCTTATAGAAGAATATCAGCAGTATCCGGATAAAACGAATAATGCAGAAATAAGGTTTGCAACAACTGGCCTTATAACTGATATTTTCTATCTTCTGTTAACTTATTATACAGTAAATAGACCACATCTCAAGGATGGCTGGCAGGATTACCTATTAAACCTGATAATAGCAGATGTAAACCCCTTTAGCACTCTTGCTCAAAAGCTGACCTTAGAACAAATGGGTCAATCATATACTATCGCGACAAAAGCAGACTTGTGCTTTTTAGAAGATCTGTTCCAATTGAATTGGGTTATGCTACAAAACAAACTGACTAACCTTGAGCTGGTAGACACTAACAATTTAAAAAAATATAGCTGGGACCAATTACACCTACAAACAAAAGCCCCTACCAGCCAATTAGAATTTCATAAAAATAAGCTTAAAGATTTATTCTTAGCTAGTTCATGCTGGTCTCAGATGCTTCCTAATCTAGCAAGATTTTATCAATCCTATGGAACTGGATTAATGGGTCAATATTGGGCCTTTAGAACCTCTACTGTTAGCCCTTGCCCACTAGTGGGCATTGATAAACCAGATCCAATTCAACTAGAGCAGCTGGAGGGTTATGAACATATTAAGGAGCAACTATTATCAAATACTGATAAATTTATTAGTGGGCTTCCGGCTAACAACGTCCTCCTGTATGGCGATCGCGGCACTGGCAAGTCCTCTATGGTCAAAGCTTTAGTCCACAGGTTTGGTTCAAAAGGCTTGCGGGTGGTAGAATTAACTAAAGCTCAATTAGGAATTCTTTCGGATGTTATTTCTTTATTAAAGCAATATCCTCAAAAATTTATTATATTTATAGATGATTTATCCTTTGAAGATACGGAATCAGATTATAAAGAGTTAAAAGCTGTTTTAGAAGGAAGCTTAGAGGTTAAACCTCATAATATCTTAATTTACGCTACTTCTAATAGGCGTCATCTAATTAAAGAATCATTTACTGATAGATCAGCTGATCCTAGTAGAGGTGAGTTGCGCAGTAATGATACTGAACAAGAAAAACTTTCTCTAAGTGACAGATTTGGGATAACACTAGTTTTTCCAAGTCCAAATCAGAATGAGTATTTAGCGATTGTTAAAAGCATAGCTGAGGATCGTCAAATAAAGATTCCAGAAGAACAGTTAAAGCACCTGGCATTAAAGTGGGCCCTCTGGCAAAATGGCCGCTCTGGCCGTACTGCTAAACAGTTTGTTGATAATCTAGAAGGTGACATACTACTGCAGGAGCTGCACCAAAAGGGCTAGCATACTGCAGTATGCTTGACCATTTTGATGAGGGACCCTGGCTTTACGGTTTATTTTAATTGCTAAAGAGGGAACATGAAGCTGGTTCGTTATGAAGCCTGGAAGCCACCTATTTTCTTTGTCCTCTGTTATTTGGGAAAAAGAAACTAATTGTTGAAATTCCATTGTCTGATTATAAATTTTTTTCATAAATTTTTCCTGAGCTTCAGTATTAGTCTGGGGGTGTTGGATTTCAAGTAAGAAATCACTCTCACGGCCAGCTGCAATTAATACGATAGCAGCCTGAAGCTTCTGTTCCTTAGAGATTGCTACAATCCTATCTCTGTAGATACAGGGAAAATCATTTAATGGATCACCACCATAAAGCTTGCTAACAGTTAAAGCGCTACAGCCTAATAGTTCATTTAGCATTAAGACTGTTCCTCCAGTATACTCATGGGAAACTTGAGTTTTCTTTTTTTGTCTATACCTTACAGCATATGGTGCTAAAACTAGTATAGGTGCTTCTCCTTTGATATATAAAAAGGGATCTTCCTGTCTAGGGTTGACTGTTTTGCTGGTTTTGGTGAAATATACTCTTTCCCTATTGACTGCTTCCTCGTACATTCGGTGCTGATAATAATATTGGCTTTTTGCATGCCATTTGTCTTTCATATTTTCACTCCCATTTTCTCCTCTAAGAGATATCATTGATTTAATTGGTATAAATTACTGTAAAATATTACTACAAGGAATATAAATCCATTTGTCGAATATTGTCTATTACCTAAAATTACATGTGAAAGGTAAAGGTGATGACAGTAAATGAAATGGACAAAAAGAAAAATGGTGACAGGTATCCTTTCACTCTCCATGCTCGCTTCTGCCAGCTTTATTTCAACAGCCCAGGCTAGTGACCATCCTACATATCAAGTAGTTGCCGGCGATAGCCTCTGGCTCATCTCACAAAGAAACAACACCACAGTAGCTGAACTACAAAAGCTTAACAACTTAGTCCGCACAGAAATATGGATTGGAGAAATAATTAAGCTTCCCAATGCAAATACAATTTCTGTACCTGTAGAGATAGCTTCTACCCCCCAGCACTATCGTGTTGC
>JAWSUQ010000087.1:0-9404 GCA_033549265.1 Bacillota bacterium | reverse complement strand
ATGTCTATTTCCGATGAAATGAAGACTGTATTTTCTGATGCCAAAGAGGATATTGAAGATATGTTTGCTGAAGCAAAATGGGATGGCATTAATTTTGAAGAAGACCAACCTAATAGAGCTAAGCCAAAAGAATAAAAGGCAAAAAAACAAAAACAATCTTGGTACATGGAAAATTTTAGCAAAAGATATTCGAGATAATAATTCACTCTTATACAAATAATAAAATTAATAACGTAAAATAAAGGAGTGAATCCATCATGATGTATTTGTATCCCATGAGGTACTTTATTGGAAATATGACAAAAGGATTTGCCTTGGGTGCCGGGTCTGTAGGGGCAGCGTTGTTATTTAGACGACAACTACGCGGGTTAGCGGTAGAAGGGGCAAAAGGCTTATTGATGTTAAAGCATGGTATCAAGGGTGTTTTGGACTCTGGAAATATTGGTCTCAAAGGAATAGTTTACGAAGCAAAGCTGAAGCGGATAAACGAAAAAATTGAGAGAATGAATTTAACTGCCGAAGAATTAGCCCAGTTAGGTATTAAACTAAATGGACTATTCCAGGAAATAGAAGTAAGAGATGAAGTAGTGAATCAAGACAATCAAAAGGCAATAGAAGGAGAAAGACAGAATGAACCCTTGTAGGATAGAAACTGTTCATGCTTTATCTGGCAGGATCAGAATTAGAGTTAAGGGGCTCAAGGGAAATCCCTATTTCGCCAGATCATTGGAAAAGACATTTAAGCGAAAAAATAATATATTTTCTGTTAAGGCTAATTCCCAAACGGGAAAGGCCTTAATTATTTTTAATCCTTCTAAGATAAGTATTGATGAGCTGCAAGCTGAATTATCTCTAGCCATTGCTCAGATTTTTCGGATTGTAGCCCCAGTACAGTTAAAGAAATACCGGGATGAAAAACTGCAATTAACTAACAAAAAAACAAGCAATAAAATATTTGAGCCTGAGGATTTGCCCATTAGCACTCAGGTAGCATATGTATTGGGTGCTGGCTTAGTAATTATACTATTAATTTTAGCCAGACTCTTTAAAGGAAGACTGTTTTGGACCGGTAGCCCCAAGCTCCATTGGTTAGCTGGTTTAACTAGTGTACTAACAGGTTATCCAATTTTTCGCAGTGGCATTGAGAGCCTAATTAAAGCCAAAAAACTCAATAATGATCTTCTCATAAGTACAGCAACAATTGTATCTCTAGCCTTAAAGGAAAGTATAACCGGGTTGGTTGTGGTATGGTTAGTTAACCTAAGCAGCTTATTCCAGACATTAACCCTTGACAGGTCCCGCAAGGCTATCAAAAAAATGCTGCAGGGTAAAGAAGAAATGGCTTGGGTAGAAATAGACGGGGCTATCATTTCTATTCCAGTGGAGAGTCTTAAAGTGGGCAACACTGTAGTTTGCAATCTCGGGGATAAAATTCCAGTAGATGGTCAGATAATTGATGGAACTGGGGCCATCAGCCAAGCTGTTATCACAGGGGAGTCTATGCCTATAACTAAAGAAGTAGGAGAAAAGGTCTTTGCTGGTTCGATTGTAGAGCAAGGAACAATCAAAATTAGGGCAGAGCAGGTAGGAGCAGATACTTCATTAGCAAGAATAATTCATATGGTGGAAGAAGCTAGTGAAACAAAGGCGCCTATTCAAAATATAGCAGACAAATACTCAGAAAAAATTGTGCCGATATCCTTTGGATTGGCAGCCTTAATTTTTTTATTAACTAGAGATTTTAAAAGAAGCATGACTATGCTCATTGTTGCCTGCCCCTGCGCAGCAGGGCTAGCTACTCCTACAGCCCTTAGTGCTGCTATGGGAAATGCAGCAGCAAACGGTATTTTAATTAAAGGAGGCAGCTATTTAGAAAAAGTAGGGGAAACTGATATAGTCTTATTTGATAAAACTGGAACCTTAACAGAGGGAAAACCAACTGTTGCTCAAGTAATAAGCTTAAGCAAAAGATATTTAGAAGAACATATTGTTCAAATTGCTGCTACCGTCGAAGCTCAGACTAATCATCCGCTAGCAAAAGCTATTGTTAACAAGGCAGAAGAATTACGGGTTTCGTTGCTAACTGTGGAAAACAAAGAAACTATGGTTGGGCAGGGCGTTAAAGCAATAGTAGAAGCAGAAGAAATCATCATTGGCAACCAACAGATGATGGAAGACCATAACGTCAATCTCTATAGAGGAAAAGCAAAGGCAGCTAAACTGAATCTATTAGGCCAAACTGCCTTATTCTTAGCAAAAAATAGAATACTAATTGGTATTATAGGAATAACAGATAAAATTAGAGCGGAAAGCAAGCATGCAATCACAGAGTTGCGACATAGTGGGATAGATACTATTGGTTTAATTACAGGGGATACAAGGGAAACAGCTGAGATAGTAGGCGGTGAGCTTGGAGTAGACAGAATATGGGCATCGACTCTGCCAGAAGGTAAAGTAGATATTGTTAAAGCTTATCAAGGTCAAGAGAAAATTGTCACTATGGTGGGGGAAGGAGTGAATGATTCACCAGCCCTTGCTATAGCAGACGTAGGCATTGCCATGGGAGCTGGTGGTACTGATGTAGCCATTGAATCAGCTGATGTAGTACTAGCAGGTGATAATCCCAATAAAATACCAGCCCTGATTCGGCTGAGCAATGATACTATGGAAATAATCAGGCAAAATTTTATTTTTGCGGTAGGCATCAATGCTATAGGTCTTTTCTTAGGTGCTGGTAAGTTGATATCTCCCTTGTTAGCTGCCATTTTACATAACCTCAGTACTTTTGGTGTAGTAGTTAACTCTACCAGACTACTAAACTATCAACTTGCTGATAAGAAAGGAAGAAAAAAATTTGTCAGAGCTAAAAGAGTTGGAAGGTAAGATGAAATATGTGATGTCAAACTTAAAGGATACAGTTGATCTAAGCCTTGATATCAGAGCTAAACACCCTGAAACAAAAAAAATAATAGATTCCTATTGGGAGGAGTTTTTATCTCATTTCGTGACTTACATAAAAAGAAGAGAGAAAGAAACTGGAGATGAGGTTTTAAAGGGTTTTGCTTTTTTGAATCTATTTAAATTAATTAAATAAACTTGCTAGGGTAATAAAAAGATAAGTTAATAGAAACACTGCTGCTCCGGGTAATGGAGAAGCAGTGTTTCTGTTATCAATTATCTAATATAAATTGTAATTATCTTTGAACTCGACCGGAGCCGTCACCCTTCATCAGGGCTTCTACCTCAGCCTTTGAAACTAGATTTGCATCGCCAGGAATGGTATGCTTTAAGGCGGAAGCTGCTACTGCAAACTCTAGGGCATCCTGTAGTGGCTGCTCGGTAATTAGGCCGTAGATTAACCCTGATGCAAAGGAGTCGCCGCCTCCTACTCTATCTACGATGTGAATATCATATTTTTTCGATAGATAAGATTTATTGCCATCATATAGTAAAGCTGACCAGCCATTATCAGATGCGGAATAGCTTTCTCTTAGAGTAGAAGCAACATATTTAAAGCCAAACTTTGCAATAAGCTGCTTTGCTACATCCTCGTAAGCTTCATGGTTGATCTGACCTTTGGTAATATCAGTATTAGAAGCATGAACCCCAAAAACCTTTTCAGCATCTTCTTCGTTGCCAATACATACATCAACGTATTTCATAAGACCACTCATCACTTCATTAGCCTTTTCTGGTGTCCAAAGCTTCTTTCTGTAGTTAATGTCTACAGACACAGTTAAACCCATTTCTTTAGCTGCTTTACAGGCTGCTAAGGTTAGATCAGCTGCCTTGTGGCTTAAAGCTGGAGTAATTCCAGTAAAGTGGAACCAGTCAAAACCTTTAAATATTTCTTGCCAATTAAAGTCCGCTGCATCAGCTTCAGCAATTGCTGCATTTGCTCTATCGTAAATAACCATTGATGCTCTTTGAGCTGCTCCTGTTTCTAAGAAATATATTCCTAGGCGGTCTCCGCCTCTAGCAATATAGCTGGTATCTACCCCATATTTCCTTAAGGAGTTTACAGCTGCTTGACCTACTTCGTGCTTAGGCACTTTAGTGATAAATCTAGCATCAAGGCCATAGTTAGCTAAAGATACGCAAACATTTGCCTCACCGCCGCCATAGCAGGCATCAAAGCTATCGGATTGGACAATTCGCTGATTTCCAGGAGTAGATAATCTCAACATAATTTCACCAAAGGTTACAACTTTTTTCATTGTTAATATTCCTCCTTTATTTTTGTCTAGCTTCTTTTACTTTATTGACAAACTTTTGGGCAGTTTCAGTGATGAGACCATAGTTACCGGTTTTAGCTCCTGCCGTTAATTCTCCACCAATTCCCACAGCTACACAGCCGTTATTAATCCACTCTTGGACGTTGTCTAAGCTGACTCCACCAGTTGGCATAAGTACCGCTTGAGGCAAAGGTCCTTTAATAGCCTTGATGATTGAAGGTCCAAAGGCATTACCTGGGAATACCTTAATTATATCTGCGCCAGCTTCCATTGCCTTAATAATTTCTGAGATCGTCATACATCCTGGCATATAGGAAATTTGGTAGCGATTGCAAAGCTTTGCTGTTTCAAGATCAAAGGCAGGGCTAACTATATATTCAGCTCCTGCTAAAATTGCTATTCTAGCTGTTTCACTATCTAAGACAGTTCCTGCCCCTACAATCAGCTGGTCTGAGCGAAAGGTTTTTTTCAAGGATGCGATAACCTTATCAGCACCGGGAACAGTAAAGGTAATTTCAATTGCAGAGATTCCGCCATCTATACAGGCTTTGGCAATTTTTTCTGCTATTTCTTCATTTTCCGCTCTTACCACAGCAACTACACCAACATCAAGGATTTTTTTAAGTATTTCATACTTTTGAATCATAATAGCCTCCCTAATATTTTATATATTAGTTTCATTATACGGAACTTGGTTTTGAATGTCAAAACGTTCAAGAGGGCAAATAAAATGTTTTAAAGTGAAATAAGCCTAGTAAGTGTAATTATCTCTTACATCCTTTAACAAGTTATAAAATTTAAAAATCCCTTAAGGGTAACAGAAAAGCTTGATTACATCTAATTTCTGTAACCAAGCTCTTTTGATATTTTCATGCTCTGCTGAAGCAGTAGCCTTGCAGAATCAACAATTTTTTCGTCAGTCATCCGGGTAGCTGGACCAGAAATACTGATAGCTGCATTCGGGTTTCCTTGATGGTCATAGATCACTGCTCCGATACATCTGACCCCTAGTTCATTTTCCTCTTCATCAATAGCAAACCCTCGTTCTTTAATCTTTTTTAATTCTTCCTTTAGTTTATTTAAATCAGTTATAGTATATTCAGTAAGCTTATTAATTTCGGTATTAGACCAGATATGATTTACTTCAACTTCAGGAAGGTTTGCTAAGATGGCTTTGCCTACAGCTGTACAATACATTGGGCTTTTTTTACCGATACTAGAAATCATTCTGATGGTATTACTGGATTCCACCTTGCTAATGTAGACGATGTCTTTATTTTCTCGTATTACAAGATGAACAGTCTCGTTTGTTTGTTCCATTAAATCTGTTAAATAAGGCTTAGCTAAAGTTAATATATCCATTTTTTCAACTTTTTTATTTCCCAGCTCAAATAGTTTAAAAGTTAATTTATACTTATTTGTGCTCTGATTTTGCTCCACATAGCCATTTTGGATTAATGATGCTAATAGCCTGTGTGCCGTGCTTTTGTGGAGGCTTAGCTTGCTGCTTATCTCTAACAGACCTAGACCTTCTTCAAAATCAGAAAGAAGTTCTAGAATGGAAAGAGCTCTATCTAATGACTGAACGCTATCTGCCATAAATTACACTCCCTATAAGACGAATTATGAGTTACAATAATATATTAGAAATATCCTAACATAAAAAAGCTATTAATAAAAGTAACTATCTAAAGTATGCTACAAGGGTTAGCGCGGTATCTGTCGAATTTCCTTACATTACCTTTAATTAGAAAGGAAATTGTTATGAGACTAAATAAATTTTTTGTCAATAAATCGATAAAGTTTAGAATGATGAGTATTTTCATTGTTATCATAATTACAGTAGTGATAGGTCTTGGGGCTTCTATAATTAATCAAAGATTAGTAACAAAAGAATTTAATCGGTTTGTCGATTACAACACCAGCCTAAGCGTGCTGCCCATTAAAATAAACGAAAGTTCCGCTAGTTTTGAAAAGTACCTGCGTGAAAGAACTATTTTTGATTTATCAGAGCATAATTCTAAAAATGTTGAAATTACAAAAATTCTTCAATCTATTCGCCATGATTTAGGTGATGACCCAGATAACTTAATTTACTACCGTACACTAACAAATATGCATGAATATCAGCAGGAGTTAACCCAGGAGCTTTTAGCTTATAATCGATTTGATCCAGGTATGTACGAGCAAATAACATATTTGAGAACCTTATATTCCTACATGAATAGACAAGCGCAAATGCTTTCCATGTCATATTTGGATTATAGCAGTAGTGAATATATTGCTACTTTAGATAAATCTACTGACAGAGTTAATAAAATCTATTTCGTTATTATAGTATTTAGCTTTTTAAGTATAATTACTGCTATGATCTTGTCAATGGATTTATTAGCTACTCTTGATAAAGTATCTAATACTGCCAACAGCCTGTCAAATGGAAAATTTGACATACCGGATTTGGAGGCTAACGATTTTGTAGAGCTAAATACAGTAGCCAACACTTTAAACAATATGAAGAAGGATATCAAAGAGTATATTTTAGAGCTAAGTGAAAAAGCAGAGATTGAACTACAACTTAATAAAGAAAAGCTAACGAATGTGGAGAAGGATAAGCTGTTGAAAGAGGCGGAGCTGTTAACGCTGCAGATGCAGATGAACCCCCACTTTTTGTTTAACACCTTAAATATGATTGGAAGAACAGCTATGTTTGAAGATACAGACAACACTGTAAAGCTGATCGAGTCAATTTCTGAAATTCTCAGGTATAATTTAGACAATAAAGGAAAGCTGGTTCCGTTAGAAAAAGAGCTGAGTGTGTTAGAGGCATATATCTACATTCAACAGATGAGGTTTCAAGAACGAATAGCTTTTTCCCTTGAAGTTACTAGTGAGATTAAGCAACAAATTAGAAATATCAATATTCCTCCCATGATTTTTCAACCTATTGTGGAGAATGCCATTATACACGGGCTCAAAGATACAGTAAAAGCGGGACAGGTTGATATTAAGCTCATTAAAGAGGACTCCAGCCTTAAGGTAGTAATATCAGACAATGGGGTAGGCATTAGTGAGGAAATCATTTCCCAAATCTTAAATAATCAACAACCAATAAAAGAAGGTGTCAATAAGACAAGTAATGGAATTTTAAATGTAAAAAAGCGCCTGGAATTAAACTATGAGCAGGATGATTTATTAAAGATAGACAGTCAGCTAGGGCAGGGAACTGCCATTACATTAATAATTCCCTGTTAGCTATTCTTTTTTGGGAGGAGGTACTCAAAATGCTTAAGCTAATGATTGCAGAGGATGAAGCGTTAGAAAGAAAGTCTTTAAGATTTTTATTGACTAAGCATTTTCACGAAAAAATAACTATTACAGCTGAGGCTGCCAATGGGCGAGAAATTGTACAAAAGGCTTTAGAGCATAAACCTGACATTATTTTAATGGATATTCATATGCCTGAGATGGATGGCTTAGAGGCAGCCATTTTTATAAAAAAAGAGCTTCCAAATGTTGAGATATTAATTCTAACAGCTTATAGCTATTTTGACTATGCTCAAACAGCTATCAGAATCGGAGTTAGCGATTATTTGGTAAAGCCCTATTCCAGAGAAAAATTCTGCGATGCTATCCATCAGTTAATAAGCAAAGTAACCAAGGAAAAAAGCAAAGCTATCGAAGAGGAAAAGCTATACAAGCAGATCAATATTTTAGGCAACTTTTTAGAAAAGGAGTTTATTTTACAGCTAATACATGGGAATGACAATAAAGACCTACAACACTATAAAGAGTTTTTAGATATCAAAAATGAAAAATATACGTGTCTGATAATAAGAACAGAAGCTAGCATAAATAGAGAAGAGATTTTATTAAAAAATATAAAAAACCAATTTAAAAATATAGTAGCTGAAGTATTTGGCTATGTATTTTTAAAGGACGTAGTTTTATTTATGTTTGATAGTAATTTAGAGCAAATCATAACAAATTCTCAATTTGCCAAAGCCCTGGACAGCATCAAGAGGCAATTAACAGATAAGAATGTGGCTGAAATCAAGATTGGGCTAGGAGAAGTGAATAACGACTTCACCAAGCTGAGAGTATCATATGTACAGGCTAAGGAAGCGCTAATAAGTGACCTTAAAAGTAATGAAATTAACAGGAATTTTATCCAGCAAATATACGATAAAGAACTGGTGTTATGTGAACAGGTAATTAATGAAGATTATCATGGAGCTATAAAACAGTTAGATAATATTTTCCACAGTTGGTTGACCCATCAGCAAAACCATCCTCAAAATCTTGTGGATTATGTTAAGCAGCTGATTACTTTGATAAATAGAAGTGTCATGAAGTTTTTTGGCAGCAATGAAGATTTAACAAATTCTTTAACTATTATGGATCAAATAAATCAGGATTTAAATAATCTAAAAGACGTAACTGAGGCCAAAGTATATCTTAATGGCTTAATAAAAGATGTTATAACTAAAATTTCTCAACACAAAAAAGACAGAAATCAGAAAATGATAGATGTAGTTAAGGGATACATCGAAAAAAAGTTTATGGAGCCAGAGTTGTCATTAAACGAAGTAGCTAACCATATCGGGATTAGCTCCTTTTATTTGAGCAAGTGCTTTAAGAAAATTGAAGGAATCAATTTTAAAGAATATCTAATAAAAGTACGAATTAATAAAGCCAAGCGCTTAATGAGGGAAGAAGGCAAGAATGTCCAGGAAGCGGCTTTTACAGTAGGCTATACCGATCCAAACTACTTTAGCAAGGCCTTTAAAAAATATGTAGGCTTATCCCCTAAGCAGTATACAGATAGATAATAATTTAATCTAGGACAAGAAAGTCTAGTAAATCACAACTAATTACATGGTCTATCTAGTCTCCGGATGTTAAACTTAATTTGCAATTATCAAAAAAATTGGAGGAGGCAACAAAATGCAATTCAAAACAAAAGCGGTTTCACTATTCTTTGTCATTCTGCTTGGGCTAGCACTTGTAGTAACAGGTTGTGGCGGAGACAAAGCACCTAGTACAGGTGATGCAGGAGATGCACCACAAGAAGAAAAAATTGTTTTAAAGCTAGGTGAGTTAAATCCTGATACCCATGTAATGACTATAGCTTTTAGAGAATTTGCTAAGATTGTAGATGAAAAATCTAAT
>JAWSUQ010000086.1:4737-9457 GCA_033549265.1 Bacillota bacterium | reverse complement strand
AAAGCTATAGGCTAGCCCAGCAGCCCCTAAAAAAAGCCCGGCGCTAGCGGCTGAAGCAGTCCAGGTAAAAGCAGAAATTATTCCCCCCACATTTCGGTTTCCGACTAAATAGTCCTTTACACTTTTAGTGTATTTGCCCGCTAGAAACGCTACTATACCAATAACTAGAAAAAAAAGAATAGCCCCTATCATCATCTCCATACTCATCCTCATCAACCCTTTCTCGTGTTTGATTTAAATCCTGTTTGTTAGAACTCAAAATTCTTCTTATAAAAAATTGCAATAAGTAGAGACACCACTACCATTATAACGATGTAAGAAACTAAGAATGTCCCGGCACTTGATCCAAACATATCTGCCACCTCCTTCTTATGATTTAATAAGGTTAGTCTTGATAAAAAAATAAAGCCCTTAACCTAAAATTAATTAGGTTAAGGACTTTTCCATCATCCTCGATACCCTTTCTCAGCGAAAGGTATCGTCTGTTCTATAGGCAGGTCTCCTGGCTTTCGGCTCATCCTACTTCCTTGCCTTCCCAGCTGGCGCCAGTGGCTAATAAGGTTTCGTAACCGAGTACAGTGGCGGGACCGCGTTGTTTATAGCTTCAGATTAAGTGAAGCTACCCAAAACTTTCCTATTCTCCTCTTTCAAGGCACCTATAAACTCCATATTAAGTTTTTTAAACTTAAAAAAAACTTACCATAAAATGCTAAGGGTGTCAAGACTTTAAAATGGGATAATTATTCTTTATCCATCCTAGCATTCCGTAGTCCAAATTTTTTACATTTACATAGCCATAGCCTCTGATGTAAAGAGCGCCGTAAGCAGAGCGAGTGCCACTACGGCAGGCCACTACAATCAGCTGATCCTTACTTTTTGGCAGCTGCTCCATGTTGTCTGGCAGTTGCTGCAAGGGTATGTTTATGGCTCCCTCGATATAACCCAGCTCCGTTAGCTCGTGGGGCTCTCGTACGTCAACTAACAGCAGCTCGGCCTTTTGCTCCAAGAGGCTCAGGAGTTCATCATTAGTAATGGCATTCCAGTCCTTTGGAGCCGACCGCAGATATTGCTCCATGTGAAAGCATAGCTCACTCATTAGGGGCGTCGCCTTGCCCTCCTGCCCATCTTGACTTATGACCTTAGTAATGGCACATTGCAGCTTCCCATTGCTACTCTCATCTAAGGGCGGGAAGAAACCACTGACAAACTTCACAAACTCATCCACCGTCTGATTCTTTAAAAAAGGATTATGTATTCGCTCATAACCCAGGGCGGAATTTATCTCCCCTTCATAGTCATGAGCAGGATATACAACAATATGGTCCGGTAACTGACCTATTCTTTTATGCAAGCTGTCATAAAGATCCCTGGCACTCCCACCGGGCAAATCAGTGCGGCCGCATTGACCCACAAAGAGAGTATCGCCAGTAAACAGCAGATGGTTGATTTGAACACAGATGCCATCAATTGCATGGCCTGGAGTGTAATGGAAAAATATCTCAGTTCCACCTAATTTCAAGATGCTTTTATCTTTTATAAGGATATCTACAGATATCTGGCTATTATATTTAATGATATTGACAATGCTCTCTGGAATATTGTCAGCTATCTCCACCAGATGCCGTTGTTGAATGTTTTCATGCATTACTACCTTGGCATTAAGCTGCTCTGCTGCCTCTCTAGCACTACTGGCATGATCTACATGGGTATGGGTTTCAATAATGTATTTTACCTGAAGCTCTTCTTTCCTGGCTGCATTAACAAAAGTCTCTACCGGACTAGTAGGATCAATTATTACTGCTTCTTTAGTTTTGGGACAGAACACTAGGTAAGATAGACATCCATCATTATTAAACTGCTGAACCTGCATCTTAACCATCTCAGAACCCCTTTCATCAAAAAGATTACTCTTATAAAGGCTCTTTTAATTTATTCGGGTGAACCTTCAAGCCCGATATCTTTAGCTACCTTTTTCATTCCTTCAATTGTCTCGCTAATTATCTCATCTAGCTCAATACCCAAGAGCTCGGCCCCTTCTTCGATAACCTCTCTTTTAACGCCGGCGGCAAAGCCCTTTTGCTTCCACTTTTTCTTTACTGATTTTGGAGTAAGGTCAAGGATACTTTTACTAGGCCGCAGCAGGACTGTGGCTGTTATGAGTCCTGTCAATTCATCAATTGTATATAAAACCTTTTCCATTCTTTTTATGGGCTCCACATCCACACATAGCTTCCAGCCATGGCTTTGGATAGCTCTGATATATTCTTCAGGCCAGTTTTCCTCCGTTAGAATTTCTTTCACCTTTTCACAGTGCTCCTCAGGATACATGCCGTAGTCAAGATCGTGGGCTAAGCCAATAATTTGCCATTTTTCCGGATCACTTTCATTAAACTTTTCCGCAAAATGCAGCATTACCGCCTCTACTGCTAATGCGTGTTGAATCTGACTTTCCGATTGATTATATTTAAGCAAAAGCTCATATGCTTCTGCTCTAGTTGGAATTTTAGTTGACATGTTTCATACCTTCTTTCATTTAAATTTATTATTGTGATTTTACATTTAAGCTTGCCAGCCGACCCTGGACCTCTTGGTCTGCCAGTAACTCTACCTGAATACCTTCATTTAAATACTCCACCTTCTTAATAACAGCCTTCTCCTTCAGATAGGAAAAGAGCTGTCCTTGATCATAAGGTATGATTATATCTATAAGCTTAGTCCCTAAGTTAAGCTTATGGCCTATTAATTCCAATAGCTTTTCCAGGCCAGTCCCATTTACAGCTGATACTGGGATAATTTCTTCTAAGGAACTATCCTGGGCCTTTAATAGCAGCTCCTTTTCTATTACTGCACTACTAGTGCTAACTTCCTCTGAGTGCAACTGCCCCTTATCCTTACCCTCTAACAGATCTATCTTGTTTAACACCATAATTTGTGAAACTTTGTCTGCCTCTATCTCCTTGAGGATGGAATTGACTGTCTCCACCTGTTCCTCCATCTGGGGGTGACTACAGTCTACTACATGTAAAACCAAATCTGACTCCCTGATTTCTTCTAAGGTAGCCTTAAAGGCATTTATCAGCTGAGGCGGCAGCTGCTGAATAAAGCCCACCGTATCACTAAGCAAAGCCTTTTGGCCGCTAGGCAGCTCCAATTGCCGGATAGTAGTATCTAAGGTGGCAAAGAGCTTGTCCTCTCCCTCTTGACTAGTCTGAGTTAAAGTACTCAACAGAGAGGTCTTACCGGCATTAGTGTAGCCTACCAAAGACACCAGTGGCAGCCCCTGCTTCTGGCGGTTTTTCCGCTGATGCTCCCGCCGTTGCTCCACCTCCCTGAGGTCATAGCGCAATTGATCTATCCGCTGGCGAATGCGCCGCCGATCTGTTTCTAGCTTTGTTTCACCAGGTCCTCTAGTACCAATTCCCCCACCAAGCCGGGACATTTCTACCCCTCTGCCGGTAAGCCTAGGCAGAGTATATTGAAGTTGGGCCAGCTCCACCTGCAGCTTACCTTCATTGCTGGCAGCCCGTTGGGCGAAAATATCTAAAATCAACTGATTTCTATCTAAAATCTGAGCAGGAATAATTTCTTCTAAGTTCCGGAGCTGGGCAGGGCTCAACTGCTTATTAAAGATAACTAAACTGGCTTCATGGGCATCTACCAGCTGAGCTATTTCCTCTGCTTTGCCCTTTCCTACCAGCAAGGCTATATCTGGCTTAGCCCGCCGTTGCCAAGTTGTTGCTACTACTTGTCCCCCAGCAGTTTTCACCAGCTCCTTTAGCTCCGACAGCTCCCACTCTAGCTCCTGTTCCCTGCGGCCTTCCAAATCCACTAGCGCCAATATTACTTGCTGCTTTTCTGTTAAATTATCCAAATATTTTTCACCCTGCTTTCATATAAAAACTTAAGACTTAAAGATTTCTTATTATTATACATTATTTTCCTAAGGCTCTCAACATTAGGTGCCTTAATAAAAGGAATCACTCTTCTGATAAGAGTGATTCCTTTGACAATTTTCCCACTACACGGGAGAGCTTTTTTGTTTTGTTTACTTTTATCATTTGCCTGTTGTCACTTTATTTATAAAGCTTAATTAAGATACGCCCACGCTTAAGTCTCTACTTTCAGCAGTATTTACCTTTTCAAGTTTGCTCTTGTCTTCGTTTTCTCTAATAGATGCAATTTCACCATAGCACTTTTCAGCATATGCCAATGCATCAATAATATCTTCTTCCATAACTTTACCTAATCTTAGCAACTTATTATCCCGACAGTAGTAAGTCACAAGATATTCTTTCATTTTAGAACTCCCTGCCTTTACTTTTAATTTAGTAATAATATATTCTTGTATACATTATTCATTCCACTAAAGCTCCTAAAACCCTTCAAGGTTTCAAAAAAAATTTTGCTCGATGTTAGTTATATTTTTGTTTTCAGGAGTTGAATCTCCCACTTAATTTTAAGAACTTGCTTTAATAAATTTGGGAAGGTTCTTCAATCTAAACACAAACTTTGCTATAGTATAGGTGTGTAAATAGAATAAAGAAGGTGATTCTATCTATGTTCTTTAACTTTGGCATTAAAAACAAGCGTGTAAAAGACTTACGGAAAAACCAAGGCCTCACAGCTAAAGAGCTGGCCTTGCACGTAAAGGTTGAAACAATAGAAATTCTTAATGTAGATGAACTGAAGCTGAAGGAAGTACCAGAACCCCTAAAAACAA
>JAWSUQ010000086.1:0-4727 GCA_033549265.1 Bacillota bacterium | reverse complement strand
CTGTCTTAAAGGGTGATTATATGAATAAAATTCCTTGGTAAATATCATTCCGATTTATTCAGATCTCTTTTCAGCCATTCAATCAATGTTCTTTCTCTTTCCTCATTAATTGTGCTGCTGAATTCGGGAGACCACTGATAAAATCCCGCTCCATTCTTCTGCCCGTATTTTCCTTCTGCCACTAAACTGCCCATATCCTCTGAGGACTCCTGCGCTTTACTAAGGTCAGGAAACAAATAGGTAGAAATTGAATGAAATACTTCTAATCCTCCCATATCAGCAGTCATAAAGGGGCCTGTTACAGGAAGGCGCCGTCCAATGCTATAACGAACTGCATCATCTATATCCTCCACCGTAGCAACTCCTTGTTCCAAAAGGTATTGGGCCTCTCTCAACAAGGCATATTGTAGTCGGTTGCCGATAAACCCCAGCACATCTTTTTTTACCAGGATTGGCTTTTTATTCATTTGCCGTAGCAGTTGGAAGGATCGATCTACAGTTTCCTCAGAGGTCATTTTTCCTCTTACTACCTCCACTAGAGGAATCAAGTGGCCTGGGTTCCAAAAGTGAGCCACGATGGTTCTTTCAGGATATGCCGTATTTATTGCAATATCTGTTGGACTTAATCCTGAAGTATTGCTGGCCAGGATCACCTGGGGTGGACACTTTTGCCCAAGCTTTTCAAATAGCTCTTGCTTTAAGGCAAGATTTTCTGGGATGGCCTCTATAATATAAGTAGCACCGGCAATACATTTATCCATAGAGGTAGTGAAACTAACACGGCTGTCAATTTGTCTTGCCTCATTCTCATCAATTACGTGATATTTAAGTAATAGCTTTGATTTATCACTGATGCCGGCTTGACCTCGGGCAATATCCGCCTCATCTACACCCCACACTTTGAGCTCAAATCCCGCTAGGGCTGCAGCTAGGGCAATAGAATGGCCCATGGTGCCTGCCCCTATAATTGCTAACCTCTCATTATTTGCCAATTGTTAGCACCTCCATTTTTTAGATAGCGGTCCATCCGCCATCCACTCTGATAGTATCACCGGTCATAAAATTAGCCAAGTCTGAAGCCAAGAAAAGGACAGCCCCTGTCACGTGGTATGGTTGAGCTAAGGTTCCTAAGGGAATTCTATTGAGTACATCCTGATGGAAGGCCTGATCTTGAAACATTTTTTGAGTAAGCTCAGTTTCTATAAAAGTTGGAGCTACTGCATTTACCAAAATATTATAGGGCGCCCATTCCACAGCTAGGGCCTTCGTTAGCTGAACCATACCCCCTTTACTGGAGCAGTAGGCTGCCCGCTTAATATAACCCACAAAGGCCATTTGGGAAGCAATATTAATGATTTTCCCTCCACCTTGGGAAATCATATGCTTTCCCGCCTGCTGGGATGCAAAAAAGCTTCCCTTTAGATTAGTATCTAGGATTTGATCCCAATCTGATTCCGTCACCTCAAGTGCAGGCTTCGCTATATTTATCCCAGCATTATTGACCAGGATATCAATCTTCCCCATCAGAGAATAGGCTTCATCAATCATTTGAAGGATGCTAGCCACATTTTGCATATCCGCCACAAGATAGGAGCAATCCCCCTGGTGCTTTTTTAGTTCCAGAACAGCAGTTGACAAGGCTTCTTCGTTCCGACCTGTTATAATCACTTGGGCGCCTAATTGGGCCAAGGAAAGGGCAATATCCTTGCCTATGCCTTTACCTCCTCCAGTTACAATTATCTTTTTGCCTTTTAGTTCATCAAAATAAGCCAATGGAGTCCCTCCTCCCCCTATTGTATTAGACCTAAGTCTTGGGGCCTGTTGTTTGGCGGATAAATAGCTCCGGGCTGAAAACAATCTGCTTTGGTTTCTGGTATATGTCACCCTGTTCAATCATTTCTATCAGTTGCTCCACCGCTATTTCACCCATCTTGAATTTATGCTGTCCCACACTGGTCAACTGAATGGCCTGGTGAGAAGAGATAGTGATATCATCTATTCCTGCAACGCTAACATCATTAGGAATGCCAAAACCCATTGCCATAATGGTATTCATGCAATTCAGAGCCATTTCATCGGTAGCACAAATTATGGCTGTTGGAGGATTTGGCAAATTCATCAATTTGCTTGTGAGCTTTTCTATTTCGGTAGCTGATGTGTTTTCTTTAAAATGAACAAGGTCCTTGTCAATAGCTATCTTAGCAAGCCCCATTGCTTTTTCAAAGCCAATTTTCCGCTCATAAAATGTGGAAATATTAATTTCTCCGGAAATATACGCAATTCTACGGTGGCCTAATTCCAGCAGGTGGCGGGCCAGCATTTCTCCTGCCAGCTGGTTGTCTAAGACAACATAATTTCCCCCACTGTGGGGCCGGCGATTAAACAGCATATAAGGAATTCCTGATGCTTCAATTTCTTTAAAAAAGGGATCATCCAGCTTAATTGAA
Source organism: Bacillota bacterium (assembly GCA_033549265.1). Taxonomy (GTDB): domain Bacteria; phylum Bacillota; class Desulfitisporia; order Desulfitisporales; family JAWSUQ01; genus JAWSUQ01. Next base: position 2,280 of record JAWSUQ010000086.1, on the reverse strand, counting down.
GACAATAACACCCCGTCTACTTTATAGCCAATGATGGAATTTAGAATATCCTGCAGCTTGGCGCCTCCCTCAAAGTACACCATAGTGCTATAGCCGCGGCTGGCAGCTATATTTACAATAGTATCGGTTGTCTCCACAAAAAAATCATTTTTAAGAGTCCCTGAGATTAGCGCTATGGTTCTACTGCTTTTCGTCACCAGGCTGCGGGCAATTAAATTAGGTTGATAGCGTAGTTTGGCCATAGCATCTTGGACTTTTTTGCGCGTCTCAGGCTTTACACTCTCTGGATTATTCATAACTCTAGAAACAGTGGCCTGGGAAACACCAGCCATTTTAGCTACATCTTTGGATGATGTCATAGTAAAAAACCTTTCTCTATATGATTTGTTACCTACTTTCCATAGCGTCTGACCCGTAAAAGAGCCTGCTCCCGATGGCCCGCAAAATTTTCGATTTCACATAATCGAGCAGCATATTCACCTATGCGTAAGCTGGCTTCTGGCGTACACCTTTGGTAAGTACAGGTTTTCAAAAACTTGCCTACCCATAGTCCGCCAGTGTAGCGGGCAGCTCCCTTGGTAGGCAGTGTATGGTTAGTGCCGATAACCTTGTCACCGTAAGAAACATTAGTCTCAGGACCAAGGAAAAGGGCGCCAAAGTTAGTCATATTCTCTAAAAAGTAGTTAGGATTTTCCGTCAATACCTGAACGTGTTCATAGGCTAGTTTATTAGCTTCTACAACAGCTTCTTCCTTGCTATCTACCACAATAATAATTCCATAATCCTCCCATGCTACTCTGGCAACATCTGCCGTAGGCAGCATTTCCAGCTGTCGTTCTATTTCTGTTACAGTTTCTAAAGCTAATTTTTCTGATGTAGTAATAAGAGCCCCTGGGGAATTAGGTCCATGCTCTACCTGCCCTAAAATGTCGCAGGCCACCATTTCCGCATCAGCTGTTTCATCAGCAATGATCAGGGTCTCAGTAGGGCCTGCCAATAGATCAATGCCAACCCGTCCAAACAGCTGTCTCTTAGCCTCAGCCACATAGGCATTGCCAGGGCCTACTAACATGTCTACAGGTGCAATTGTTTCAGTGCCGATGGCCATGGCTGCCATTGCCTGTACTCCACCCAAGAGATATATTTCGTCTGCTCCAGCTAAGTGCATGGCACATACAGTTTCAGCAGGAATCTTGCCATTGATTGGCGGTGTACAGGCAACTACCCGCTCCACTCCAGCCACCTTGGCAGTAAGGACACTCATATGGGCCGAAGCAACCATGGGGTAACGGCCTCCGGGGATATAACAACCAACACTGTTCACAGGAATATTTTTATGCCCAAGAATAACCCCAGGCAGGGTTTCTACTTCAATATCCCGCAGGGCAGCCTTCTGGGCCTCAGCAAAGTTTCTTATTTGCTCTTGAGCAAACTTAATATCAGTTATAGTTTGTTCAGGAACAGTTCTTATAATTTCTGTAATTTCACTTTCAGAAAGGCGAAAGCTTTCTGGTGACCACTTATCAAATTTTTCGGATAATTCCCCAACTGCCAAATCACCCCGTTTGTCCACATCATCAATGATATCGCGAACAATCTCAAAAACCCGGGCATCATCTTGCTTAATTTGTTCCTGCTCCTTACCTTTTTTTAAATACTTAGCCACTTACCTTCCCCCTTTAACCTTCTATGTACCCACCACATGAATACGTATTCATTCGTGTTAATATTAAGTATACGGTAGCAAGCAGCAAAGTGTCAATATAAAAGATAGCCAGCCATAAAATCTATGGCCGGCTTCTTAAGTTACTTAGTTTTCATTTTCTCCGTCTTCTTCATCTTCTTCGTTTTCTTCATCGTTATCATCATCTTCGTAGTCTTCGTCTTCTTCATCTTCGTCGTCATTATCCTCATCATCACGGTCATCTTCCTGATCCATTACATTATTTCCCTTGTTTCCCCGTTTTTTATTAGCTTTTTTCTGTTCCTTCTCTATTTTTTTTTCGTATTTTTCTATTTCCTTCTCCGCCTTTTTTTGCTGCTTTTCTATTTCTTTTTCAGCTTTTTCCTCTAGCTTTTCTAACTTTTTCTCCAGTTTTGCTGCTTCCTTTTCCGCCTTATCCTCATTGATGTTACGCTGTTCAATATCTTCTTCTAACTGAAGCTGCTCTTTTACTTCCTCTTTGTATTCTTCTATTTCATCTTTAGCTTGCTCCATTTGGTCTTTATATTCTTCCGCCAGCTTCATTTTCTCTAGAGCTGCTGCAATTGCAGCTTCAT
>JAWSUQ010000085.1:0-9474 GCA_033549265.1 Bacillota bacterium | reverse complement strand
ATTTTTTAATGGGGATGAAAAACTTCTAAATGAAACGAAAGCATATCTGTCCAATATAGAAGAAGATAGGGCAATTTATTTAGTTAATCCACCAAACAGTACTTCCGCTACAATACTTAATGAATTAAATAGTTATGGCAAAGTGCAAGAAGTGGGTCATATAGATCCAGTGCGCAACGCTATAGAGTTTGCCGGTTTTTTTGATGCTTCCACTAATTTCGGGTGGCGCACAACAGGTGCAACAGTCGATGGGGCTAAGAGATTATTGGTAGCCCCACAGAATGACTGGCGCTTTGCTCTTATTGGTACCCAATTTTTTTCTGGTGGAGTTTTTGGACCAATGCTTATAACACCAGAAACTAATAAGCTTCCGGCGGCTCTTGAAAAATTCTATTTTTCCATTCAACCAGATTGGTGGATTACACCGGCTGAAGGTCCATTCAACCATAGCTGGATTTTAGGCAACATAGACTTTATCTCTTATCCAGTTCAAAGCAGAATAAATTTCTTGCAGGAAATTAGAAATTACGAAAATTTAGGGGACCAGGGTGTTAGTGGGTTAGAAGCTATGATAATAGTATGGTATGCCTTAGCAGTAAGCAGCGCCATCTGGGTCTGGTTTCATCTAACCTCTAGAATGTTCCAACTGTCTCCTTTTATGAAACTTAGTTGGGTGTTGTTAATGCTCGTCCTTGGACCAATAGGTTTATGGACCTATTATACTTGTTATCGTGGGTATGGCCATCAAGTAGCAAGTGGGAATTTTCCCCGCCCACGGTGGGTACAAACTTTAGCTGCTACCTGCAGTACAATTGGGTATGGAATGCCGACTATGATTGCAACTGCATTTATTCTAACTTTTTTTGGGTTACCATTATTTTTAAGCTATGGTCCATTTTTTGCTCTTGAAAGCCACATGGCCCAGTCTGTGTTTTGGTCATATTTAGCAGCTATACTTGTCAACGCATTTGTCTTTGTACCACTAATGCTAGCCTTTAAGGAAAATTCAAGCTATTGGGACACAGTGAAAGCTAACTGGCTTACGGTTGTCATCTCCATGACTGCTATCTCTTTAGGAATGATGAGTGCTATGTGGTGGATCATGATGGAGTATCTAGTGATGATGCCGGAAGAAGAGAATCTGCTTTGGTGGGGCAGTATGTATGCAGCCAATGTAGTAGGCTTATTTACAGGGTATATAGGCAACTGGCTCTTGATAATCAGAGGTGAAAAAAAAGGTAGAATGTAACGAAGGGACGGATGATATAAATGGATCTGCCTCGTAGATTAAAACATATTCGAATGTGGTTTTGGATAATAGCAGGCATTACTATAGCTTCAATGCTTACCCTTACATTTTACTATCCAGACTATTATCAGGCTGAAGTTGAGGCTAAGCCATTGCCAGAAGAGTTCGGGCAGGCTACTATAAGGCTTCCTGGCAAGGACCCAGTAGAGATGGCTATAGCTGTAGCTCAAAATATATATCCGGCCACTTTTGCAGATAATAAACCAGGAGCAATTATCTTAGTACCTGTAGAAGATTGGCGGGCGGCTGTGTTAGCTACTGAGATTATTCACTTTCCCATAAATGCACCAATTCTTTATACCAAAAAAGGGGAATTGACTAAGGAAACCTTGGATGAGATTAAGCGATTAGACCCAGAAGGTTTATTTGTCGATAATAATGTCAAAGTTATTTTAATAGGCGATGTAGGGAAAAAGACTAAAGAACAGTTAAAAAAGGAAAAGCTAAAGTTTCGGGAACTTGAGGCAGAAAGTACCGAAGCCCTGGCCTCTTTGCTGGATGACTATAAAGCAATGATCCATGTGGATCATGATGATGAAGTTTTAATTGTACCACTTGAAAACCCGGCCTTTGCCATTCTCCCTGCTTCCTGGGTGGCGCATGCCGGCCACTCAATCTTTTTTGTAAGTAAAGATGGTTTGGCTCAGGAAACTAGAAATTCTTTGGCAAAGCGTCCCCAGGATGCTTTTATGTATGTCTTGGGAAATGAAGAGGCAATACCCCAAAATGTAATCGAAGAGTTGGCTAATTTCGGTCATGTTCAGCGCATACCTGGAAAAGACCCTTATGAAATGTCCACTGGGTTTGCTGGGTATAAAGATTTTGGCCGCAATTTCGGCTGGTGGATCAGACGTACTACCCGAGAGTTTGGCTGGGGGATTGCTGAGGCCGGTCATAATTTTACTATTATTAACCCTGATTACCCAGAGATGGCAATTCCAGCGGCAGCTCTTTCTCACATGGGTAAACATGGACCTTTCCTCCTGGTAAAATCAAATCAAGTTCCTGAACCGATAATCAGATATCTTAAAATAGTTCAGCCTACATTTCTATCTTCACAAGAACAGCTGTTTAATCATGGCTGGATTATTGGTGATCAAGAAATTATTGGCAGCAGTGTGTTATATGAATTAGACAAGCTGTTACAGCTAAGATGAGAAAGCTTTTCTGAAATGAAAAGACAGGAGGAAGCAGAAAATATGCGTAAAATAGTTGCTGTTTTTGAAAAGCATACCCAAGCTATAAGGGCCAGCAAAGGTTTAACTAGTAAGGACTTAGCTGATTATAGCCTAATCGAGTTAAGCCCAGATTATGAGCAACAAGTAAGACAGGAGGTCTTTTTAACTCACCGGGAGATAGTATATATAACGTCTGGTGCCTTAATCGGAGCATTAATAATGGGGGGGCTTTTCTTTTGGTTAAGCTGGTTTAATAATGTAGGTATTTTAATGGCTCGATTCCTTGCAGGTGGTCTCCCATCGTCTATATTTACAGGGATAGGAATTGGTGTATCTTTAGGTGGGTTGTTAGCTGGCAGCTATGCTCTATCTCAGCCCTTTGAGCGTAATATGACAAATCAGTGGCTATTAGTATTGTATTGTCGGGGACCTAATGAACAACGCATAGCTATGGAAATGTTGAAAAAATATTCAGGATTTATTTTTTAGAATAGTGCTTAGTTATGGGTTTTGATGCCCAATTAAGACTATTATCAGTAGCAGAACTTGCAAATTTAAAACTAAATAGAAAGGAGGTGTGGAATATGCCAACGATGGTAGACTCATCAGTTAAGCAATATCAAAGGTGTATTGATATTTGCAACAAATGTATGCAAGCCTGTGAAGAATGTTTAAACTCATGCTTACAGGAAGCTGATGTTCAAAACAGAATTAAATGTATACAGGTGCTTCATGATTGTGCTGACATTTGCTCATTGGCTTCTCAATTTATGGCTAGAAACAGCAGTTTTGCTAAACAAATTTGCGCCATTTGTGCTGAGATATGTGAAGCATGTGCTCAGGAATGTGCCATGTTCAAGGATGCACATTGTCAGGAATGCGCTGACTTCTGTCGACAGTGTGCTCAAGAATGCAGAAATATGGTGAATATGTAATACTTATTTAATACAAAAGCCTACTCCTCAATGGGGTAGGTTTCTTACGTATTTAAGTTGAAAGGACTGAAAGGGAGTTTAAATAATGCACTGGGGCTTAGGACTTGGATGATCCTGAAATAAGTGCTAGCTAAGGTTCGTCAAGCGCCTTATGATCAGAGGTGTCGAGTATGTCAAAGACGTTAAAGCTAGCAAAGTTTATATTATCCAACTACCAATTAGGCTAATAACTGGCAGTTGGGGATGAGGCAATTACTGATATGGATCTGTTGTCGCCTAAGATGGTTTATGTGCAAACAATAAGTGTAATCAGTTGTGCATTTGTAGAAGTATAGTGTACAATAAAGCACTAATGAAATAGGTAATTGTCTTTCAACAAACTCCCTCTACTTATATTGTACCATTATCTACATATTATTTATAGACTACTTTTTTTATAATATCTACACTATAATGTTATACATCTAAAATATATAAGAGGTGGATCAATATGAATAACAAACATGATGTCTTAGATAATGGACCTTTCTTTCATGGTACTAAAGCAGAACTGAAAATTGGAGATTTATTAAAACCACAACACTTATCAAATTACCAAGATAAAAAATCCAACTATATATACTTTACTGCAACATTAGATGCCGCTAAATGGGGTGCTGAATTAGCAACATCTAAATCAAAGGAAAGAATTTATATTGTAGAACCATTATGTGATTTTGAAAATGATCCGAACTTAACTGACAAAAGATTTCCTGGAAATCCTACACGTTCTTATAGGTCTAAATCTCCTTTAAAAATAATAGCTGAATTAGGTTCATGGGAAAGACATTCCGATGAAGAAATAAACCATATGCTTACATCTTTAAAAAAGTTACGGGAACAAGGAAAAGCTATAATATATGATTAATTCTGAGAGAAGCTTTTCAACTGGACGGGATTGCTGAATAAGCAGTGGCGCTCGATTATGGAAGATCCAGATAATCAGCTACTTTAAATAGATTACTACTATTTCTCCTCTACATTGATATTATCAAGTAAGAGAAATAGTCCATACTCAAATTGTACAGTTTGTTAAAAATACGAAAGAGCCAAATTAATGAATGTTGCGTAGTTTCTATAAGATGCGACTCAATATTGATTCCTGAACTTCCACTAATCCATATACTGGGATAGAATGGATCTCTATTTGTGTTAAAATATAGGAGATATTTAAAAACATACAATTACTCTATACTAAACAAAGAAGGTTTGAAGGCATTGGTTTTTCTTTAAATGTCAAGGAGGTGCTAAATTAAAAGCACCTCTTATTTTGTTAAATATTATGAATTAACGATGAAAACATTAGTAGTTTTGGTTGTCATTGTTGTAGACGAAACTGGTCAGCGTGATAACATCTCGCTATCTATCCTAAAAATTATTTTTTAACAAATGCAACCAATTGTGACACTTGATTATCTAATATAGTGTAAAAACAATTTGAGGAGGTAAGCGTGTGGAGCTGACTAATCTAATAAAAAGAGCTAAAAGGGGGGACGGAGAAGCCTTTGTTAACGCTATAAAGCAATATGAGAGTGTCCTATATAACGTTGCAAAAAGGTTACTGGTTTCTGATGAGGATGTTGCTGATGCAATGCAGGAAGCTATAATGTCTGCTTTTGAAAACATCAAAAATTTAAACAACGAAAAGTATTTTAAGACATGGGTGTGTAAAATATTAATTAATAAATGTAATGAAGTTTTGCGTAAAAACAAGAAATTGATATATGTTGCAGAGGTGTTGCCTGATAAAAAAAGTAGTAATGATTTTCTAAAAATTGAGTTAGACGATGCGCTCAATAGTTTAAACAAAGAGTATAAAATAGTTATGATTTTATACTATATCCTTGGGTTGAATATCAGAGAAATCGGAGAGTTTCTTATGGAACCAGAAGGCACCGTGAAGTCAAGGCTCTCTAGGGCGAGGACTATCTTAAGGGAGAAATGTTTTTATGAAGAGGAGGCGTTTATAAATGGTAGATAGCTTAGAAAAAGAAATATCCAGAACTTTGATACAAAATAGTGAAGTTCCTGAGGTCGTAAGAAAATCATTAGATAATACCTATGACATAATTAAGAAAAAGCAGAAGAGTAATGACATATGGAATAAATCCATGAAAAGAATAGCTGTAGCTGCATGTGGTATTCTTATAGTAGGAGCTTTAGCAGCAAATGGAGCTGTAATAGCAGGTGTAAAGACATTTTTTAATGATCAAGGGATTGTAAGGATATTTGAGGAGGGATTATTTCAGACAAATTACAGCTATATAACAGATGAAAACATTTCAGTTTCACTAGACAGTTACTTTTATGATTCAAATAAAATAAGCTTGATAATGAATGTTAAATTTGACGATGTTAATGCATTAAAATCAATCGAAAATGTGGGTTTAGATTTCAGGTTGAAAAATGGAAACGGTGAATATATAGCTGAGATGATTCCTGACACAAAGCCCTTAAAGGGTGAAGTTCTTCCTCATGTAGTTAATGCTGCTGAAATGAGGAACTCTATTGATATTAATAAGGGTGAAGTACAGTTTTATATAATCCTTGAATCTACGAAAGGAGCTATTCCTATACTTAGTAACGCTGTTTTAGATGTAGAAAGTGTCAACCTGTTCGATAAAAGTGGGCAACTTACAAAAATCGATGGGACTTGGCCGTTGACGATAAATGAGATAATCGATGTAACCATTCCAACGATTGAATATATAGCTCAAAACAATTCTTCAGATATTGAAGTTCTATCTGCCAAGGCAAGCCCGAGCTCTTTTAATATAAACTATGCCCTTAATGGAAATTATGAGTTGTTAAGTATGAAGCTAATAAGCGAAAAAGGAGAGGAATTTGAAGGACGTGGCTTTTATTTAGAAGAAAAAAATGGAAAAACCTTCATAACGACAAACTTTGCAGTAAGCTCTTATGACCACGTCAGCAAATATATATTACAGGTTTATAAGATTGGTAGCTTTCAGAACGACGGTAGTATTAAATATCTTTTAACCGATCAAGCAGTAGATTTAGTTAAGAAATAATAAAATGCTATACCTGTTTGCAAGATATTAGGTTATATAATTAAGAAAAGTTGCAGGCAAAACCTGTAGCTTTTCCTGTGAATAGTCTACAGTCAAAACTGCTTTGAGGTCTACTTTATGGCGTAAATGTCACTCAAGGTAGTGATACCTGAACTTCCACTAATCCATACAATTTTACTATTATGTTTTAAGGAGATATGCAAATGGAACTAAACGAAATCATGGACGAACTAAAGTCCCTTGGTACAGAGCGTACAAAAAAAATTTACATGAGCAATGGTGCGCAAGAGCCTGTTTTTGGCGTAACCATAAGCGCTATGAAGCCGATTTTTAAGAAAATAAAATACAACCAGCCTTTGGCAGAGCAACTCTATGCAACAGGAAATTATGATGCCATGTATTTAGCTGGCATGATAGCAGAGCCAAAGAAAATGATCGAAGAAGATTTTAACCGATGGATAGAAGGCGCTTATTTTTATATGATTTCGGACTACATTGTGGCAGTAACCCTTGCCGAAACAGATATTGCATTTACCGTTGCCGACCGCTGGATTGATAGCGGAAAAGAATTAACAATGTCGGCTGGCTGGAGTTGCTATGATTGGCTATTAGGCACTCGTAAAGATAGTGAATTTGACAAGGACAAACTTTTGGCAATGCTTTATAGGGTACGTGATACGATACACAACCAGCCAAACCGTACTAAATATGCCATGAACAATTTTATTATGTCTGTTGGCATTTCATATTTGCCGCTTCATGAAGAAGCAAAGAAAATTGCTCAAGAAGTAGGAAAGGTAGATGTTTTTATGGGCCAAACCCTTTGTAGAACGAATGTTGCAACAGAATATATTCAAAATGCAGTTGGTAAAGGAAAACTAGGCTTTAAACGTAAACATGTAAGATGTTAATTATGGTGGCTAGTTAAGCACCTTTACAAAACGAAGGCTGGGCTTCCTATTGGCATATTCGAATTCTGCGGGAATTGGATCTTGATCCTGCCGAGTCTATTGAATTTGCTAAACTTAATGCCCAGGTGACCCAAAGGCATCCTACCCAGCTAAACCCTTACCATCTTGGTTTAAAAATATGGGAGGATATTGAAAAACGATGGGATGTAGAGAAAATGTTTGAGATTCGGGAAATAGATACAGACATATCCTTTATTAGAAACTACCTTACTAAAGAGCTGATAGAGGAGCTGGATCTCTACTTGTTTCAAAAGGTTGACCGGCAGTGGCTAATTACTGATACGGAATGGGAAGTTGTAAGGGATGGAATAGTAGCTAATCTAGTAAACGGGGGCTTTCCCTATATCGTTGTAGAGGATGGCAATTTCAATAAGAACGGTGAATTGTACCTCAAGCATCAATACGAGGGTGTAGAACTAGACATTAAATATTTAGAAAAAACCTTGCCCTATGTCTACGCCATATGGCAAAAGATAGTACATTTAGAAACGGTAATTAACAACAAGCAGGTAGTATTTTCTTATGATGGTCAAAGGCATTTAAGGAAATTCTTATAAGCATGGAAATGGCATGCCCTTAGTAAGGGGATGCCATTTTCGTCTACAAAAAGATCAGGATGGTTAGATCAACTATATTTTAGCTTGCTCTCAAAACATGGCTAGAAATCCAAGGCGATTTATTTTCCAATAAATGCTTATAGGTAAGATGCAACAAATAGTATCATCTAGGGAAAAAATAAACTAATATGTTATGTCTGGTGAGGAGTGAAATAAGTGGATAGATTTCACAGAGGGTTAATTGCTGGAATTGCCGGTGGAGTAATAATGAATATTTTGAGCTTGTATTCCTTTCATATCTTAAATTTTACCGATAGGCGCTTTTTAGATTGGTCTAGCGTAGTTATGTTTGGTCACTTACCAAATAATTTTATAGAAACAATAATTGCATTGTTTGCTCAATTATTGTGGTCAGGTTTTTTAGGAATAGTATTTGCATATTTTATACCCTTAGTAACTTCTCGTGGCTATTTAATCAAAGGGGCTTTTTTTGGTTTTATAACTGGCTTTGTCTTATACGGCATTTCAATTTTGTTTAAATTACCTGGCTTTACAGTGGTCAGTACAAATACAGTCCTTTCACAGTCTATTGGAGGTGTTATTTGGGGTCTTGTAACGGCTTATACCTTATATCTTTTAGATAATAGACCTTTACTGGGATCATAAGGCCATCAAATCATTAATAGTGGCCTGATAATTATTTTAAGGCAAGTTATGGTTATAACAGTGCAAGATTTTAATAAGACGGAGGTTATATTCATGTTATTTTTTAAATTGCCTATTAGAGATAAAATAGCTTTATCAGTGTTTTCTGGTTTTCTAGGTACTTTAGTAATGTACTTGGTAGGAATTCCTCTATACTTTTTGAATATATCTAAATTAATCTATTTAATTTATGCCATTGAACTATTTGTTACCCCTGAGATTGCCAGGACTACAGCTGGACAAATTTCTGGCGGCTTAGTTGGTCTTTTAGTTGGTGGGGGATTAGCTTTTGGCTTCAAATTAATAATTGAGTGGACAGGTTTCGATTGGATTTGGATTAAAGCCTTAGGCTATGGTGCAATGATTTGGTTTTTTTGGGTTGGCATAACCCGTAATTTTCTTAATGTAACTATGTACATCTTTGATGATCTTGCTACTAATATGATATTATTAGGACAAAGTGAGCTATATATTATAGCTACCACATACTTTATGATTAAACTAGCGGGTAGTAAAGAAGCCCTGCAATTTGGCGATAGAAATAGGCTAAAGCTACGTTAAGCAAAAATTGTATAGTAAAAGAGTTAGGGACGGTGAATAGCATTAAAGGAAATGTACCATTTGAATATTCAAATAAAAATGAATTTCCCGTTGCCCTGGCAAATTGGATTGGTGAAGTATTTTATGATATTTTGCCGGAAATGGGTTACGAAATTCGCGAAGAACAAATTTATACCAGCTTTCAAAT
>JAWSUQ010000084.1:0-9561 GCA_033549265.1 Bacillota bacterium | reverse complement strand
ACCCTAATGGAAGAACAAAGCTGCTTATCTCTCTTTTAACTCCAAGATTTTCCTCTACTGATTCCATTGTAACCGGTAGCGTTGCTGCACTGCTTGAGGTGCTAAAGGCCACCGCTGCCGCTGGAGATACTCCCTTAAAGAAATGAACAGGATTCATTTTGGCTAATGCTTTAACTAGTACTCCATAAGTGACGAATGCATGAAGCAATAAACCGCTTATTAGCACTAGCATATATTTGGCCATTGGTAGCAATACATCAGTGCCTTGTCCAGCTACTGCGGTAGCTATCAGCGCAAATACTCCATAGGGAGCTAATTTCATAATTAAATGGACAATTTCAATCATAATTAGATTTAATTCATTTACAATATTTAGGACTGATTTAGCCTTCTCACCTAAAAAGCCTATGGCAACTCCTATAAATAAGGCAAAAACTATAACCTGCAGCATTTCGCCATTTGCCATAGCAGCTATGGGATTAGTAGGAACTATATTTAGAAATGTATCCATGATAGGTGGAGCTGAACCTGCTGGAGAAAAATCTGATAGATCCGCAGGAATGATAATTCCATCTCCAGGTTTAAATATATTTGCCAGCAATAAACCAATAGTAATGGCAATAGAGGTAGTGAACAAGTAAAAAGCCACAGTCTTGCCGCCTAATCGGCCAAGCTTTTTGGGATCACCAATACTAGCAGCACCGGAAATAATCGAAAACAATACTAATGGGACTACCATCATTTTTATTAAGCTCATAAAAAGTGTTCCTAATGGCTTCAATACAAAAGTGTTAGCTGATGTTGCTAAATGAGGAACTACAGTATTTAGCAGTATTCCAGTAAAAAGGCCTAAGATTAAGCCAATAAATATTTTAGTAGTTAATCGCATTTCAAAAGCCTCCATCTAATAAAATTTTCACTTTCACAAAAACCATACAACCAATTATACTATATATAGCAAAATTATGCTCTGGTAGCTTTTGCCTCTTCAGTAGATAAAAAAGAGGTATTAAGCATTATTAAGTAGAAATTATATTTAAAAAGGTTTCTATTGAGGTGAGGTATGAGTAGGATTTTTATTAACAAATTTGAAGAGGGACAAAGGATAAGCGTACCATTTTTAATTAAAACAAAGCAACTTTTAAGCTTTAAGAGCAAGCCGGGTAAGTTTATGCATTTAATATTAGGAGATAAAACTGGAGATATAGAAGGCAAGCTTTGGGAGGGAGCGGAAGAAGCATTTTCGCTGTTAAATGATACTTTTGTTGCCAATATAGCAGGAGAGGTAGTTCGTTATCGGGATAGCCTTCAGCTTAATATATTTAAGATTGAACCATGTCAAAATTATTCTCCGGCTGATTTTTTGCCAGAATCACCAAAGAGCAGAGATGAAATGGTAGTGGAACTTCAACAATTGATTGCTTCTATTAATAATCCCTACTTAGCTAGCTTTTTAAAGGAATTATTTGCTGATGAAAAGCTATATCACAATTATACTCTCGCTCCAGCTGCCCAACATCACCATCAAGCTTATTTAGGGGGCCTGCTAGAGCACTCTCTAAGCGTAGCTGCTATTTGCCAAGCATTAGCTAAAGTTTACCCAGCTATAGATCGGGACTTGTTAGTAGTAGGGGCAATAATTCATGATATAGGCAAGATTGATGAATTAAGTTTTACAGATGTCATAAACTATACTGACGAAGGTAGACTAATAGGACATATTGTGATAGGGGCTCAGCTTGTCAGTAAAGTTTTTGATAAAATAACTGTATTTCCAGAGAGCCTCAAGCTGAAAATCCTACATATGATTATTAGTCATCATGGCCAATATGAATGGCAGTCCCCCAAAAAACCAAAGTTTTTAGAAGCTATGATCCTTCATCATGCCGATATGCTAGATTCACAAGTTGATAAGTTTCTTAAGGTTCAGGAAAAAGCAGGTGAGGATTCAACCTGGTCCCCATGGATTAAGGGTTTAGACCGTTATCTTTATTTGTCATAAAAATTAATAATTCGCTCCAAAATTTAAAAATATTAAAAGGATTCTGACTGATGTTTATATAATATAGTCTCTATTAATATTAAGGAGGTTTATTATGCAAAAAGTTGCTGTATTAACTGATAGCACCGCAGATATACCCCAAGACCTTAGAGAGGAACAGAACATTAATGTGATACCACTTTCTGTAGTACATGAGGACAAGAGCTACTTAGATGGGATTGATATTAAATCTGAGGAATTTTATAAGCTGTTAGAAGCGACAGAGACACTGCCTAAGTCGTCTCAACCTTCACCAGGTGATTTTATTAAGATATATGAACGCCTGCTAGAAAGCTATACTGAAGTAATTTCAATCCATATTTCAAGTGGCCTAAGTGGCACATTAAGCTCAGCTCTACAGGCCAAAGAAATGCTAAAGGCAAAAATTCATGTTATTGACTCTAAATCAATCAGTGTAGGAACTGGCTTACAAGTATTAGAAGCAGTAAAAGGTGTGGCTGGAGGATTGGAAATAGAGCAAGTACTTGCCAAAGTAGCTAAAATTAAAGATAATATGGAGGTGCTATTTACCCTTAACACTCTGGAGTACCTGCATAAAGGTGGGCGCATTGGCAAGGTGTCAAGTATTATGAGTTCACTACTTAATATAAAACCAGTCATTAAAGTAGAGGATGGAGCCTATGTGCCATTTGCAAAGGTCCGCAGTCGTAAGAATGCTCTAGACAAGATTGTTGCTAGCTTTGAAGAGTTTGCTCAAGGCCGCAAAGTGCGAAATTTTGCAGTTGCTCATGGTGCTGATTTAGACGCAGGCTTAAAAATAACAGAGGCATTGGAAAACTTATTTAATATGAAAGCAGCTATCTTTACACAGGTAGGCCCCGTAATTGGAGTTCATACAGGACCTGGAACTGTAGGAGCAGCTATCTGCTTTGAAGATTAATAAGTAAAGTTTTTAAATATTTAACCTTTAGTCTAACTGGGCTAAAGGTTTTTAAAAATAGTTTTTCTGTTACTAAAGGTGGTGGTATCAATGGCAATGCTAAAGTTTAAAGTTCTAAATAAGGATAGAGTAGGACTATTGCTTGATATTTCAAAGATACTGACTACTAAAAATATTAATGTCAACAGCCTCGAAATAGTACCTGATTCTATGTATGTTGAAGTAGAAGCTGAAGGAAATATTGACCAAAAAAAATTATTTCAAGAGTTAACCGAAGTTAAAGGTGTAACTGAATGTGAAAAGATTGAATTATTGCCATGGGAGGAAAATAACCAAAGACTTCAGGCTGTATTAGATGCAATTAGTGAAGGAGTCCTAGCAATTAACTCCAATGCCGAGATCACTGCGGCTAATCCTATTGTAGAGCGGATATTTAAATCGAAAAAAGAAGAGCTACTTGGCAAGAAGATAAGTGAGGTTTTAACAGATCAATTGCCTATGCTTTCCTGCTTAACCACTGGAGAGCCTTATAATCATCAAGAAATTTTCTTCAAAAAGGGTATCAAAAAGTTCCATTATGTTACTAGTGGAAGACCTATAAGGGATAAGCATAATCAAATTATTGGAGTGGTGGCTACCCTAAAAGATATGACAGAGGTACGGCAGTTAGTCTATTCTGTTACCAAACCGGAAATGGTAACCTTTCAGGATATTATCGGTGAAAGTAGTCAACTACAGACTGTAATTCAGCTAGGGCAAACTGTAGCCCAAGGTGGTTCAATTGTACTGTTGAGGGGTGAAAGCGGTACTGGCAAGGAGCTGTTTGCTAGGGCTATCCATATGGCAAGTTCCCGTAGAGATAAGCCTTTTGTTCCGGTAAACTGTGCTGCATTACCTGATTCACTTTTAGAAAGCGAATTGTTCGGTTATACTGAAGGCGCTTTTACTGGAGCCAGTAAAAAAGGGAAGGTAGGCTTATTTGAATTTGCCAATCAAGGGACCCTTTTCTTAGATGAAGTAGGAGAACTGTCTCCTCATTTGCAAGCTAAGCTACTAAGAGTCCTTCAAGAGCATAAAATCAGGCCCATTGGGAGCCAAGAAGAAATTGATATTGATGTAAGAGTAATAGCAGCTACCCACAAAAATTTGGAGAAAATGGTGGAGAAAAACGAATTTCGAAGAGACTTATATTATCGGCTAAATGTTTTTCCGATTTATCTTCCGCCTTTAAGAGAAAGGAAGGAGGATATTATCCTGTTAGTTAATCATTTTTTACATAAGATGAACTTGCGCTTAGGTAAAAAAGTAGAATTTATTTCTAAAGAAGCTATTGAGAAGCTATTTTGCCATAGTTGGTATGGCAATGTACGAGAGCTAGAAAATGTAATAGAAAGGGCTGTCAACCTTGTCTCAGGACCATGGTTAACTCCTGATATTGTTATTCTTGATCAGGGTTTAGAGGGAACAGAAAGAATAGAAACCGGTAATAAGACTTTATCCCAAATTTTAGACAAAGTAGAGGAGAGGATTATTTCTCAAATAATTAAAGATAAAGGTTCTATAAGAAAGACTGCTATAGCATTAGGAGTATCCCATACCACGATAATGAACAAGATGAAGAAGCACAATATAAGCACTGGTAAATAAACTTACCAGTGGCAATAATATTTACCAGTGCTGCTAACTCTTTACACCATAGTTATTTTTAATAGGAATCTAATCTATTAAGTATAATTAGTGGCAAATAAATTTGCCGCCCTGAAAAAGTATTAAAATTCTCTATCTATTGGAAGTATACTACTAATAAAGGGCTCAACAACACCCACCCCTATGTGCTGAGTGATGGCACAAATATTGCTAATGTTATAGAAATAGATAGAAGATTATATCAATAATTATTTTGCTAATAAAAATACATAGAAAGGGTGAACTAACATGCTTATCGGGGTCCCAATGGAAATAAAAAATAACGAGAATAGAATAGCCATCACGCCAGCTGGGGTAACTGCTCTGGTAAACAATCACCATCGAGTGTTAATTGAGAAAAATGCCGGTGTAGGAAGCGGTATTCAGGACGAGGAATTCCTAGAGGCAGGAGCCCATATTGTCAATAGTGCTGAAGAGATATTTAGAGAGGCAGAAATGATCATTAAGGTTAAAGAACCCCAGCCCCAGGAGTATAGTTATTTTAGAGAGGGACAAATACTATTTACTTATCTTCATGCAGCAAATGAACCTCAATTAACAAGAGAGCTCTTAGATAAGAAGGTTGTAGGCATTTCCTATGATACAGTTCAACTTGCTAATGGATCTCTACCCTTGTTAGCTCCCATGAGTGAAGTGGCCGGTAGGATGAGTGTGCAGATAGGTGCTCAATTTCTTGAAAAGCCCAAAGGAGGAAAAGGGATTCTTTTGGGAGGAGTGCCAGGAGTTCCCCCGGCAGATGTAGTTATTATTGGCGGTGGTGTGGTAGGAATAAATGCTGCTAAGATGGCTATTGGTATGGGTGCTCAGGTAACTATTATCGATGTTAGTGTAGATCGCTTGCGATACCTTGATGACTTATTTAGCGGTAGAGTTCAGACAATTGTATCTAATAGCTATAATATTGAGCGGGCAGTTCGTTATGCGGATCTCTTAATAGGTGCAGTGCTATTACCAGGAGCTAGAGCTCCAAGGTTAGTTACTGAAGCCATGGTTAGTCAGATGAAGCCTGGTTCAGTTATCGTTGATGTTGCTATAGACCAAGGTGGCTGCATCGAAACTATAGACAGAGTGACTACTCATAGCAATCCAACTTATGTTAAGCATGGTGTAGTTCATTATTCCGTTGCTAATATGCCTGGTGCAGTAGCTAGAACCTCAACCTTTGCTTTAACAAATGTAACTTTACCATATACACTGCAAATTGCTAACAAAGGGTATGTTGAGGCAATAAAAGGTAATCCCGCCTTAGCAAAGGGTCTAAATACCTTTAAAGGATACGTTACCCATGAAGCAGTAGCTGCAGCATTAGGGTATCAATTCAAGAATTGGATGGAGCTAATATGATTTTAGAAAAAATATAAAGGTTATTGCCAATTTCCAAAAATTGTGCTAAAATTTCAATAAACTGAATAATTGTAAATTAAATGCAATATATTCCAATTAATAGTTGAATTTAATTTCCATAGGCAAAGACGTCTGCATTTTATAGAGAAAATTCTATAATTGTAGACGTTTTTTTGTATTATACATCTATCAAAAAAGGAGGTGAATTTTCGGTAGCCAGTTGGCGCAATTTTTATACTACATATACGAGGAGAGTGATTGAAATTGGATTTTTTAGCTAATTTAGTTGGCAAGATCAATGGCTTAGTTTGGGGACCACCTATGCTGATTTTACTAGTGGGAACCGGTATTTTCTTAACCATTAGATTAAAGGGTTTACAGTTCACAAAGCTTTTATATGCTCATAAGTTGATCTTTACAAAGGACGAGAATAGTGAAGGAGATATCTCCCATTTTCAGGCCCTAACCACTGCTTTAGCAGCTACTATCGGGACTGGTAATATTGCTGGAGTTGCTACCGCAATCTTTCTAGGTGGTCCAGGAGCAGTTTTCTGGATGTGGATGACAGGTTTAGTAGGGATGGCTACCAAATATGCTGAGGCAATCCTAGCTGTTAAATACCGTACCGTTGACAAAAAAGGTGAAATGTGTGGGGGCCCCATGTATTATATTGAAAAAGGCCTTGGCTGGAAATGGTTAGGGGCAACTTTTGCTGTGTTTGGATCCATAGCTGCCTTTGGGATAGGAAATATGGTGCAATCAAACTCAGTAGCAAGTGCAGTGGAGGCAACCTTTAATATTTCTCCAACAGTAACTGGTGCTATTCTGGTATTCTTTACTGCATTGGTTATTTTAGGAGGAATCAAGAGCATTGGAAAAGTAACTTCTTATTTAGTTCCTATTATGGCTGCTTTTTACACTTTAGGTGGAATTATAATCCTTATAATTAACGCTAGTGCTATTCCTGCTGCCTTAGGCTCTATTTTCGGCTCTGCTTTTACAGGTAGCGCCGCAGCTGGTGGAGCTCTTGGAGCAGCAATTCGGTATGGGGTTGCACGTGGAGTATTTTCTAATGAAGCAGGTCTAGGTAGTGCACCGATTGCAGCAGCTGCCGCTAAAACTGACTTTCCTGGTCGCCAGGCCCTTGTAAGCATGACCCAAACCTTTATTGATACGATTGTAGTATGTAGCGTGACTGCGTTAGCCATTTTAACCTCTGGCGCCTTAGCTACTGGTGAAACAGGGGCGGCCTTAACTACAGCTGCCTTTAATGAAGGGCTTCCAGGACCTGGAGGCTTAATTGTAGCTGTTGGCATCATCCTTTTTGCCTACTCTACTATTTTAGGTTGGTGTTATTATGGCGAGAAATGCCTTGAGTATCTAGCAGGGGAGAAAGCCGTTCCAATATATCGCTTGCTATTTGTTGGAGCAGTGTTTGTTGGAGCAATAGCAGAACTTGATTTTGTTTGGAACTTTGCAGATGCTATGAATGGCTTAATGGCCTTGCCTAACTTAATTGGTCTAGTTGGATTGAGTGGTGTAGTGGTTGCTGAAACAAAGAGATTTTTAGATCATGCAAGCAGCGAGGTTGGCAAAGGTACTTTATCCGGAAAATAATTATAAGTGCTTGAATAAGTAAAGGGCTGCTCATAAAGGTCGTTTTAGTACCTTTTGAGCAGCTCTCCTTTTCTAATACATAAAATCTTTAACGTTTATATATGTCTTCTTACATAAGTTATGTTTTTTGGCTTGGCAAGTTTCACATAAATAACCATAATTTGTGGGTTAACTCCAGCTTATTTTTTCTTGTATAATAAAAATAATAAGTACAATTTAGTACTTAATATGATAAATCAAACATCTAAGGGAGGACAGCTAAGTGATAAGTATTTTTAAAAAGTACATATGGACAGGCAGAAAATTTGGAGTAATAGCAGTTTCTTTAATACTAACAATAGGAATTTTAAGTGGGAGTTTAGTTAGCCTTGGAAATGGAAATTTAGGGAATATGGCGATGGCAGAAGCTAATACAATAACTATCTCGGCATCACCGCGAAATAATAATGTGGATATTTATGAATTGAAAATCAATGGTGAAGTGGTAATTAGATACCGTACTCTACCCCAAGGGTATACTGCTGCAGAAAGAAGTAAAATAATTGCCTACAGATTTAAGCAATATGCTACTCAAGGGTTAATAAGTCCTAACAACATCAGCACAGGAATTATTAATGGGATGCCTGTAGTAACGGTAGGGGGAAAACTTCTAGCTACAGTAACTTCTCTGGATGCAGAAGCAAATCAGTCATCGATGGAAGGTTTAATCGGAGTTTGGGCTAAAAATATAAGTGGTGCTATTGCTGACCAAGATCAGTTGACCCCGAAGGTTCAACAACCTCCACAAATTCAACAGCCCTCAAATAATAAAACTCCAGCAGAAACACCATCTGTTAGTGGTCTTTCTGCCGATGAGCAAAAAATGCTTAATCTAGTAAATCAAGAGAGAGCAAAAGCTGGTCTAAAGCTGCTTCAGATGGATTTGAACATAGTTAAAGTGGCAAGGCTAAAAAGCCAAGACATGATTAGTAACAAGTATTTTGCTCATAATTCCCCTGTTTACGGATCACCCTTTGATATGATGAATCAATTTAATATTTCATATCGCACTGCTGGTGAAAATTTAGCTGGTGCTTCAACGGTTGATCGAGCCCATACTAATTTAATGAATAGCCCTGGCCATAGAGCAAATATATTAAACTCTAGTTTCACACATATTGGCATAGGAGTAATTGATGGTGGACCTTATGGAAAAATGTTTACCCAGTTGTTTGTAGGTAGATAATTAATAAAATCTAAAAAGACTACTGAGAGAGAAGTTAATTATAGTTCATAACTCCTATCAGTAGTCTTTTTCATAATTATTGACAGTTCTAATTTGTTATCTTATCTAATGCCTGATTGAAATCTGCTATTAAATCTTTTATGTCCTCAATACCCACACTTACTCTGATCATATCAGCAAGCACTCCCATGGAGGCCTTTTCATTGGCACTGTTTGCTGCATAGATAGTAGAAGAAGGATGAATGACCAAGGTTCTAATATCACCGATATTTGCTAGATTACATGGGTATTTTAAATTATTAATTACCTGGAAAGCTGACTGCTTGCTACCAACACCGAACGTGAAAATAATGCCATATTTATTTCCAAAAAGCTGTGTTGCTAAATTTTTGTAAGGACTATTGTTCAATCCAGGATAATTAATCCACTTAATGTTGGGATGGTTTTGAAGACTCTTGGCCAGAGCTAAAGCGTTATCACAGATTCTGTCTAATCTTAAGCCTAGAGTTTCTAATCCCAAGCTATTAAGATAGGCATTAAATGGAGCCATGCAAGCCCCTACATCTCGATGAAGACCTTGGCGGAGCTTTGCTAGGTAGGCAAAGGGGCCGTATTTTTTCTTTAGTTGAAAAAGCTTTGGAAACTTTTCCTCTGACCAGGGAAATTTGCCCTTATCTACGATGATGCCCCCAATAGAGTTGCCGCTTCCATTAATTACCTTGGAGG
>JAWSUQ010000083.1:0-9570 GCA_033549265.1 Bacillota bacterium | reverse complement strand
CTTAGAAATTGAAAAATGGAGTGATCGTGAACTTAAAGAAAAGGTAGCTGATATCTCCGTTTACGCAAGAGTTTCTCCAGAACATAAGATTAGGATTGTAAAAGCTTGGCAGGAAAAAGGGAATGTGGTTGCAATGACTGGAGACGGTGTAAATGATGGACCTGCTTTGAAACAGGCTGACATTGGAATCGCAATGGGGATAACGGGGACAGAGGTTGCGAAAGAAGCATCTTCTATGGTTCTAACTGATGATAATTTTTCTACCATTGTAAAAGCCATTTCAAATGGTAGAAGCATCTATGCTAACATTCAGAATTCCATTAAGTTTTTATTAGCTGGAAATATGGGTGGAGTTTTGTCTGTTCTTTACGCATCCTTATTAGCTTTACCAGTTCCATTTGCACCCGTACATTTGCTTTTTATTAACCTTCTTACGGACAGTTTGCCTGCTATAGCAATCGGGCTTGAGCCTCACAATAAAAAGATTATGAAGAAAAAGCCTAGAGATATTAACACCCCTCTTTTAAATAAATCTTTTGCGAAACGAGTTACTGTTGAAGGTGTAATTATTGCAATCTCAACATTAAGTGCATTTCACATTGGTTTATCGACGGGAAACACGATGGTTGCTAGTACAATGGCCTTTTCCACATTGGGTTTAGCTAGATTATTTCATGGTTTTAACTCTAGAAGTAGCCAGTCTTTATTTAAGATAGGTATCTTCTCAAATAAATATCTATGGTACGCCGTCATAGCCGGAGTAGTACTGCTACACTTAGTTTTACTTTTACCACCACTGATGAGTGTATTTGAAATTTCTAATCTGAATGCGGCACAATTTGTAACCATTTATGCTTTGTCATTAATTCCACTTGTGGTTATTCAGTTGTACCGAGCGATTTTTTCAAAGTAAATGAATAAGTGAGATAAACTACTTTTCGACAAGAGGCAGGTCTATGAGATTTTCTTGCTGGGGACTCAAAGCAGCCTGTTACTATAGGAGAATAGATAGCTGGTGTAGGCTTAGTGGAGCAAAAAGAACCACATTATAAAAATGTCTCATGCACTGTTGATAAAATAAAAATCAGAACCACTGCTTATGAATGGTTCTGACTTAGTTTTATTACAATATTAGCTTTTGTTGTACTAAATAAATCTGATATACATCTGGCTATTGATATAGTCAGTAACATTGATTGAGTTTTCTAGTGCACTTTATATAGAGACAAAAAAATATTAAAAATTACAGTTCTTTAGAATTACATGTTATCCTTATTACATTCGTCTTTTTTAATATTTCCAAAGTGCTCACTTAATTTAAAATAACCCATAGTGGCTATAGAAAACCAGAAAATAAAAGTAATTAAAGGTACAATAACCCTGCCTACTGTTGACATAAACACACCTAAATTTATTACTACATTTGTATAAAGAATGCTCATACCTATTCCAGATGCGGCAAAAAGATAAATCAATGTCTTTTGCCTTGGTAGGAAGTAGAAATACATTATGTAATAAATAGACCAAGAAATAGGTGCAAAAAACGGTAAATAACTTAATCCAAAGGGACCAAAGTTTATCCAACCAAAAAAACCTGTTAGATTCCCTATTGTAAGCATCAGTACATCCATTAAACCGCCAAAAATTATTCCGTAAATAGCTAATCGTCGTATTTCACTTCTCGGTACAAGTATGACAAGAAGAAGCGCAAAAATTGCTGTTAGTATTGGATGCAGAAAGTGAATCGGCATAATTTCACCACCTAGGGTTTTGCTTTCTAGTATTATTTCAATTAAGAAACTAAAATATCCTTAAGGCTGTTGTATCTGCATAAACTATCTTATACGACATAATAAAAGCTAAAAAACACCATCAAATGGTGCTTTTCCAAATGCACATTATACATATTTGAGGTAATTTCTACAAAAAATTTACAATTCCTGCAATATAATAAAAATCAGAACCATTGTTTACGAATAGTTCTGATTTTCTGATTTAAGATATGGAATTTGAATAATATAGAATGTTTTCTTTAAGACTTAATTAAAGGTTGTTGCCTTCCTACAGTTCTTCCTCAGCATCACCAGAGTTTTCAACAAGAGGCAGGTCAATGAGATTTTCTTGCTGGGGGACTCAAAGCAGCCTGTTACTATAGGAGAATAGATAGTTGGTGTAGGCTTAGAGGTGCAAAAAGAAAGAGGCTGCTCAAAAGTTCAGCGAACTAATGAACAACCTCTAAATTACGGGTTAGGCCTCTATTACATCATGCCGCCCATTCCACCCATGCCACCTGGCATTGGAGGCATATCGGACTTAGCTTCAGGAATATCCGTAACTAATGTTTCTGTAGTTAATACCATAGCTGCAATACTTGCTGCATTCTGCACTGCTGAACGAGTTACTTTAGCAGGGTCAACGATACCTACAGCAACCATGTCTACATATTGCTCAGTAACAGCATTAAAGCCGATACCCTTGTCAGTATTTTTAACCTTTTCTACCACTACAGATCCTTCTAATCCTGCATTGTTGGCAATTTGTCGCACTGGCTCCTCTAAAGCTTTTTTCACTAGGTTAACACCAGTTTGCTCATCGCCTTCAAGTTCTAGGCTATCAAGAGCTGAAAGAACGTCTACTAATGCAGTACCACCACCAGCTACTATTCCTTCTTCCACAGCAGCTCTTGTAGCAGCTAAAGCATCTTCAATTCTATGCTTTTTCTCTTTCATTTCAGTTTCAGTTGCAGCACCTACACCAATAACTGCTACTCCACCGGAAAGCTTAGCCAGTCTCTCTTGTAGTTTTTCACGATCAAAATCGGAAGTAGTCTCATCAATTTGACGACGAATTGAAGCAATTCTATTTTGAATTTCTTCTGAGCTACCTTTACCGTCAACAATTACTGTTTCTTCTTTGCCAACTTTAACTTGTCTAGCTTGACCAAGCATATCCATAGTGGCACTATCTAATTTCAGACCTACTTCTTCGCTAATTACCTGGCCGCCAGTTAAGATAGCAATATCTTGCAGCATAGCCTTTCTTCTATCACCAAAGCCAGGAGCTTTAACTGATACAGCTGTAAATGTTCCTCTTAGCTTATTAACTACTAGAGTAGCTAATGCTTCTCCTTCAACATCTTCAGCCACAATTAATAGTGGCTTGCCAGCCTGTACTACCTTTTCTAGCACTGGTAGAATTTCTTGAATAGAACCGATTTTCTTATCAGTAATTAAGATATATGGATCATCTAGTACTGCTTCCATTTTATCAGTGTCAGTTACCATGTAAGGTGAACTATAACCTCTGTCAAACTGCATTCCTTCCACTACATCCAATGTAGTGCCAAAGCCTTGGGATTCTTCTACAGTAATTACACCGTCTTTGCCAACCTTCTCCATTGCTTCTGCAATTAATGCACCAATTTCTTCGTCTGCAGCGGAAATGGAGGCAACTTGAGCAATTGCTTCTTTGCTCTCGATGGGCTGAGCAGTATTTTTAATTTCTTCTACTATCTTTACTACTGCCTTTTGAATACCTTTTTTAATAATCATTGGGTTAGCGCCGGCAGCAACATTCTTCAACCCTTCTCTAATCATTGCTTGAGCTAGCACAGTAGCAGTAGTTGTACCGTCTCCGGCCACATCATTGGTTTTAGTAGCTACTTCTTTTACCAACTGAGCACCCATATTTTCAAATGGATCCTCTAGTTCGATTTCTCGAGCAATTGTCACACCATCATTAGTAATAGTTGGTGAACCAAACTTTTTGTCTAACACTACATTTCGTCCCTTAGGACCTAAAGTAACCTTCACAGCATTAGCTAGTTGATTAACTCCTCTTTCAAGAGAATGTCTAGCTTCTTCTCCAAAAATAATTTGTTTTGCCATATGTATTTCCCTCCTCTATTAATTAGTAACCGCTAAAATATCTCTTTCATTTAAGATTAAGTATTCTTGCCCAGCAACCTTAACTTCTGTGCCAGCAAATTTGGAGTAAATTACTCTGTCTCCTACCTTTACCTCTAACGTAGCTTTTTCTCCATTTTCAAGTAGTCTTCCACTACCTACTGCAACTACTTCACCCTCTTGTGGCTTTTCCTTAGCAGTATCCGGTAACACTATACCGCTGGCAGTTTTTTCTTCTTGAGCAAGTACTTTGATGACTACTCTGTCACCTAATGGTTTGATGTTCATGCAAATACCTCCTAACTTAATCTGTTATTTTATGATTTATTTATTTGTTAGCACTCAACTTAAGTGAGTGCTAATATCTAGTTATAATAATAGGCAAAAATTAACTTAAAATCAAGAGTTTTTTGCCAAAAAAATTATTTTTTTTGTTAAAATTTTTAAAGAAACTTAAAAAGGTAGTTTAAAAGTAGTCCAATGAGATAATTTTTCTAGCAATGGTATTTGTACCCAAATAAAATATTTCCCAAAGGACCTACTTTTATACATTTCTAATTAATTATTTTTTAAGTTTACTTTCCACGGGAGTCTGGTACCGCACATTCACTAGCTTCTCCCTTTAATATTTCAATTCCATGACCAAGGGCAGGCATAATAGCCTGCAAGCATTCCGCCACTGCTTTTGGACTGCCTGGCAGGTTGATTATCAAAGTCTTTCCTCTAATGCCTGCAGCTGCTCGCGACAGCATAGCCTTGGGAGTAATTTTAAGGCTTTCTAAGCGCATCACTTCAGGAATGCCAGGAGTAAGCCGCTCCACTACCGCCAAGGTGGCTTCCGGCGTCACATCTCGCGGACTAAAGCCAGTTCCACCGGTAGTAAAGATAATATCCACTTTATACTCGTCCGCATATTGGATTAAGGTAGCTTTAATAGTTTCCATATCATCAGGTATCACTGTGTAGGCCACTACGTCCCCTGCCATCTGGGCCACCAGCTCTTTTATCTTAGGACCGCTAGTGTCAATCCGCTCTCCTTTAGCACCTTTGTCACTGGCAGTTATAATTCCTATCCTTAGCACTATAACCCCTCCCACAGGATTTTTCCACAATCTCTCAAATCATAGCCCCCGAAAGCTGTCATTTCTTCCTTAAAGCTATCATCCTTCAATACCTTAAGCATTTCTTGGATGGGCTCCTTGTTCCAGGAGGAGCCTAATATACACAAATCATATCTTTCCTCGCCAATTGGGATAAAGTCTAATTCAAAGGCCTTTGCCGCAGCTAATATTCCCAACCCCACATCAGCCGTCTTGTTAAAGACTGCTGCACTTACCGCCAAGTGAGTAAATTCCTCCCGTTGATATCCCTTAATAGCTTGGGCAGCAATTTGTCTCTCCTTTAGCAAATAATCTAGCAGCACTCTAGTACCAGAGCCCTTCTGGCGATTAACCATCACCACGTCCTCCCGAGACAGGTCAATTATGGATGTAATTTTTTTAGGGTTTCCTTTTGGAACCATTAACCCCTGTTGACGATAGGCTAGATTCACCAGCTTAACAGGAACTGCACCAAGAAATTTCTTGATGTCAGCAACGTTGTATTCTCCAGTAGCGGGATCTAGTAGGTGGACCCCAGCGCATTCCGCTTCTCCCTTTAACAGAGCCATTAGTCCTCCTAAGCTACCAACATTAGTGGCTGCCAACCGCAAGCCTTTTCTTTTACTGAGCCAGTAATCAAGAATATCTATACTAATATCGTGACTGCCAGAAACTACTACTCGGCGCTCTATCATCTCTGGCTCTATTAACAGCTTAATAGGCACCTTAGTGCTCTGCATATAACCTTCCTGTTCAACAGGAACTGTTAAAATCCCATCTGCCTCCATCAAAGAGGTTATAACACCGGCACCCTTAGAAATAGGAGCCGCCATTAGCTTGCCATTTACTTTACCAAGCTTTACCCGTACAAAGTCATCACTACCTAAATTCGAATTAACTTTTTTCGCCAAGGTTGCCTCCAGTTCAACTCCACTATAGACAGGTAAGTTTTGCATTTTAGCTAATAGCGGCTTTACAAACATCTCACAAACTAGCGCTGCAGAAACTGGGTATCCAGGAATGCCAATGATGGGTTTATTTTTAGCCACCCCTAGTATAGTTGGTTTACCCGGTTTAATAGCTATTCCATGGGTAAGAACCTGCCCGATCTCATCAATAATGGCAGCAGTGAAGTCCTCCCTTCCTGCCGATGAGCCAGCATTGACAATAACGACATCATACTCCTCTAGCGCCTGCAGCATTTTATTTTTTATCTCCTGATAATCATCTATAACAATAGGGAAGCGGGTCACCTGCCCACCCCATCCTGTAATCATTCCTCCCAAAACCAACGAGTTAAACTCTACAATATCGCCAGACTTTAGCTCAGTACCTACTGGGACTAGCTCTGTTCCCGTTGGAATAATAGCAACCCTAGGTTTTTTTAATACTGGAACCTCAGCATAGCCAGCGGCCCCTAAGCCCCCCAAATCGAAGGCTGAAATAGTGTGATATGGCGGCAGTACCAGCTCCGATGCCACTATATCCTCACCAATTTGCCGTACATGCTGCCAAGGATAGGCTGGCTTGATGATTTCAATAATTCCGTCTGTAACTGCTTGGGCATCCTCCACCATTATGACACCATCGAAGCCAGGTGGAACTGGATCCCCTGTATCAACAACAATTGCTTGTTTTTCCAAGGCTAGTAAAACAGGGTTTGACTCAGAGGCGCCAAAGGTATCACTAACCCTCACAGCATATCCGTCCATGGCTGAAGCCGGGTAATGGGGAACAGAATTAACCGCAAATATGGGACGGGCGGTAATTCGGCCTAAGGCCTCCGCCAAACCTATCACCTCTTCATTAGGGCTAAAAAAATCTAGCTCTGCTAGTACAGCAAACCATTGTTCTAAAGCCAACTCTTTTGGTTTATTATGCAAATACCTTTTTACCGTATCCATTTATTCACCGCCTTACCATATGGTAACAACCACTTCCTGCCCTGGTTCCAATCCACCACAGTGGAGCGGAATCACGAGATAGCCGTCTGACTTGACTATAGGCAGGATTAGACCTGATTTGCCCAGGAGCGGTGTTGCAACCCAGGCTCCATCGGCTTCCACTAAAGTTACCGGAATGTAGTCCTTTCTACCTGCCGTAGAGGCTACTCCCTTTGCAAGCTTTGCTTTAATTTTTTTCTTTTCCTCCAAAATCGGATCCTCTTGATAGCTGCCATACCTAATGAGCTGGTCAACCAACAAATGATAGGCAGTTATGGCAGAGGCAGGATGTCCTGGCAGACCAAATATTAGCTTACCATTGGCCACCGCAGCTAAGGTAGGCTTCCCCGGCTTGATAGAAACTCCATGGAAGATGATGCCCGGGTCCCCTAACTCTTCTAAGATACCACTAGTATAGTCCCTGACCCCCACGGAGCTACCGCCAGAAACAAGCACCAGATCGTTTTCAGCCAAAGCCTTTACAATGGTATTTTTCAGCAGCTCATATTCATCAGGAACGATTCCATAAAGGTTAGCAATGCCGCCAGCTTCCTGAACAAAGCCCGCCAGGGTAAAGGAATTAATATCTCTAACCTGACCTAAGAATAGCTGCTCATCTGGGCTTACTATCTCGTCACCGGTCGATATAATCCCTACTTTTACAGGCTCCCAAACATTGACTTCAGTTTTTCCAACGGCTGCCAGAGCTCCTATATCTACTGCTTTCAGTTGACGGCCTGCTGGCAAAATCCTAGCACCTTTGCTGACATCTTCTCCAGACAAAATCACATTTTCACCTGGCGCCACTGATTTTAATACCGCCACCAACTGTTGGCTGACTTCTTCTGTCTGCTCTATCATTACCACTGCATCAGCGCCAGCAGGCAGCATTCCTCCTGTGGGGACTTTTATTAGTTGATCCTCCTCCAGGGTATAACATTTACTAGATGTACCCATTTCTATGCGACCAGCTAGTTCTAGGTAAGCCGGTAAACTTTCAGACGCCCCGAAGGTATTGGCCGCTTTCACTGCATAGCCATCCACAGTGGACTTGGCAAACCCAGGGACATCCTCCAATGCAATAACTTCTTCCGCCAATATTCTCCCCAGACTGGCTAATACTGGTTGTTTCACTATTCTCGGGAATAGCTTCCACTTTTCTGACACTAGCTTTTTTGCTTCATCAGGAGTTACTACTGTAAAAAATTCCATTTAAAAGCACCCCAATTGGCACTTGTTGATCTTAATTTTCATTTCGTTTGCTTTTTCTCCTATTTCTAAAAGTGATACATTAAGCTCTTCCGCGATAATATGTGCTTGAGCACAGCTTAAACGATTGTCCACAACCTTTGCTTTGATGGCTTCCTCTAACTTCAATTCTTCGCTCACCATTTTCTCCTCCTTTTCCAAAACGGAATAACTTTATAATATATTTCACTTTCCTATTTAGCTAATAGTTCTGGCAGTTGCTAAAAAATTCCTGCTATCATATCAATTTTAAAATAGTGGCTAGAACCAGCGAACCTTTCTTTAAGCTTCCTCATATGCTGATTTAGAATATATCTTTGATGCAGTCCATATGTTATTTTATCTTAAGAGGTGAGCTTATGCAAACTGCTTTGGTCCTTAGCGGCGGTGGTCTAAAGGGAGTTGCCCATTTAGGTGTTTGGCAGGTTTTAAAGGAAAATAATATTCAGATTGATGGTGTTGTGGGTACAAGCGCCGGCAGTATTGCAGCGGCTGCCATTGCCCTAGGGCTTAATCCTGAAGAATTGTTGACTGAAATAAAGAAATTAAAACCAAGAGATCTATATGATTTACCATGGTGGGTTTTCTTACTTTGGGAGTTATTACAGATATTGCCCCAGCGGCAGTTTAAAGCAAATGCCTTGGTAACTTTGCCAAAAGGCCTACTAACAGGCAAAAAGCTAATGAATTGGCTGACCACCGTATTCTCAAATATAGATATGGGAAAAATTGATTTTCCCCTTGCAATAACTGCTACAGATATCAATAGCGCTAAGTCATTTGTTTTCATTAGCAAAGGCTTAGAGCCAGCTATTCCAGATCATTATGCCCCAGAATCCGCTGGCAAAACTATTTATATTGCCAATGAAAAATTAGTCCAGGCCATGAGAGCCAGCACATCTATTCCTGGAGTTTTTGCCCCTATACAAAGGGGCTCAAGCCTATTGGTGGATGG
Organism: Bacillota bacterium; assembly: GCA_033549265.1. GTDB lineage: Bacteria > Bacillota > Desulfitisporia > Desulfitisporales > JAWSUQ01 > JAWSUQ01. Next base: position 419 of record JAWSUQ010000083.1, on the reverse strand, counting down.
TGGCGTTACCAACAATCTTCCGGCTGATATCATGGCAGCCTGTGGCTTCAAGAAAATTTTAGCGGTGGACTTAGGTCAGCAGGATAATCTAAAAAAGCCTGTAAGCAACATCGTCGACATCTCAGTCAAAGCCATCGAAATATTAATTCAATCCACCTCACAGGTTACCAGCAAGGCCTATTGCGATCTTACCTTAACTCCCCAAACAGGTTCTATCGCCCTTTGGGATCTAGCGGCAATAGACAGAGCCTTTGAGGCGGGACAGAAGGCTGCTATCGCTGCATTACCTGAGATCATTAACACCTTTAGTTAGTTAACAAATATTTCACTCTTAATAACTCCATAACCGTTAAAGCTAGCTTTAGCCGTTAGCAAAATAGTTAAACCTACACTTAAAGTAGTAGCTACAAAAATTGCAA
>JAWSUQ010000082.1:0-9615 GCA_033549265.1 Bacillota bacterium | reverse complement strand
TTTCCTTCAGATAATCATTGACATCCTTCACGTAAGCGTCTGCAACTTCAGATATGTGGACTAAGCCAGTTACACCTCCCGGCAACTGAACAAACGCCCCAAAGTTGGTAATTCCAGTTACTACACCTTCTACAATGCTGCCTATCGCTATTGACATACTAAAAAATTTCCTCCTTGTATTAACTCTTAATAAAGAGTCATATCTTTAAAATATTATACTCAATTAAAGAAAAACTGTCAATAAATCTTATGACAACATGATAATTTTTTTAACGAAACAAATACAACATTAGGCGTAATAATTCTTACTGCTGTGTTATAATTAATAGCTTTTCCCCTGGCTTTATAAGCCCCAGTCTTTCTCTAGCTATTTTTTCTATTGTTTCTGCATCATCCATTTTTGTCAGCTGCATTTCAAGCTGGCCTTTTTCTTGAAGCAGCAGGTCCAGCTCCGCCTGAAGCTTGCTTTTCTCACCATATAAGTCACTTAACTGTACCTGCTGTGAGATGGCAAAAAACATAATATAACCCGCTACCACCGCAATTAGCAGGGTACGCCAAGGAGATTTCCACCGGATTCTTTCTTTTTTTTGGTGTTTCACTTCTTTTTGTCCACCTACTGGAAGCTTTATTAAGTTGTTAGCAGTTCCTTTAGATTTATTCATCCTTATCCTGCTCCTCCTCTTCATCCCCAGTAAAAATATTCATAACATTTCCTGAAATAACTATGACAACTTCATATCCTTTAGAACGCGCTCTTTGTAAAAGTGTTGCTACTGAGCTTTGGGTTAACCCTAACTTCTTAGCAATATTGTTATTAGAAGTTCCCATTTCCTTCAATGTAACTACCTGTCGTTCACGAAAGCTTAAGCGTTCTGCTCCTCGGATCTCTATGTTCATAAGTTATCCCCACTATCCCCAGGCTTATCCACAAATTATCTACAATTTAATTACATTATAACTACATAATCAGTACATTACCTATTCTATGTATTTCCAATAATTCCTGCTTGTAAAATTTAAAAAAATAGCCAGAATGGCTTGTAGATTGCCAAACTGGCTTGCTAAAGGTTATAATATTTGACTCAAAAAGGCTTGGGTCCGCTGATGGGCAGGCTCATTAAAGATTTTAGTCGGACAACCCTCTTCAATGATGACTCCCTCATCCATATATATTAGTCTGTCTGCTACTTCCCGAGCAAAACCCATCTCATGGGTAACTACTACCATAGTCATCCCTTCCTTGGCTAGCTCCTTCATTACTCCTAGTACCTCTCCCACTAGCTCTGGATCCAAGGCTGAGGTTGGCTCATCAAACAACATTAGCTTAGGCTGCATTGCCAAGGCCCTTGCAATAGCTACCCGCTGTTTTTGACCACCAGAAAGCTTGGCAGGATAAACATCCTTTTTATCCTCTAATCCTACTTTTATTAAGAGATCCATAGCAAGCTTTTGGGCCTCCTCCTTAGGAGCTTTTTTTACTTGAACCGGCCCTTCCATCACATTCTGAAGCACTGTCATATGCGGAAAGAGATTAAAATGCTGAAAAACCATTCCTACCTCTTGACGCAATTTGTTTATTACAGTATCCTTCGACATAATCTCTTTACCGTCAATTACGATTTGTCCTTCTTGAGCTCGCTCTAAAAAGTTAATGCATCGTAACAGTGTGCTTTTGCCAGAACCGCTGGCTCCTATTAGTACCAATACCTCCCGCTCTTTAACTTCTAAATCTATGCCCTTTAAAACATGTAGCTTTCCGAAGTACTTATGGATATTGTTAAGTTTAATCATGTTCTTTCTAGTCACTTCGTCTCCCCCCTCAGTGATCACTAACACTTAAATATTTTTCTAATCTATGGACAATAGCTGTAAATATAGAAGTGAGGATTAAATAATAGAAGCCGGCAATAATAAGGAATTCTAAATACTTATAAGAGGATGCGCCTAATTGCTGAGATTTTAAGAGCAGTTCATGAACGGCAATGGTACTGGCTAAAGAGGAGTCTTTCAAGGCAATGATAAATTGATTACCTAAAGGAGGAACAGCCCGTTTTAATGCCTGAGGCAGTATAATCCTTCTCATAGCTTGAAAGTGAGTCATACCCAAAGACCTAGCAGCCTCCATTTGCCCTCGCTCAATTGACTGAATAGCTCCTCGAAAGATTTCTGCAATATATGCACCATTATGGGCTCCAAAGGCAATAGCAGCCGATGTAAAAGAATCTAATACAACGATATGGGTCATGCCGTAATAAATTATAAAAAGCTGTAGCAACAATGGCGTTCCTCTAATTATAGTAATATAAATGTTAGCAATAGAGCGCAAAAACCAAAACCTTGATAGCTTTAGCAGGGCAAAAAACAACCCAATTACTAATCCAAATAAAATTGCTACAGCTGTTATTCTAAGCGTAACTAATGCAACAGGGAAAAATAAATGAAAGTTGTTAAAAATGATCGAAAAGTCCATATAGCTCATAGGTTTGTTCTCCCCTTCCCTTTTCCTTTTCAATTAGTAAAGCTATATAAAAGGAATTATGCATAGCACCGAAGGCACTATGCATAGAAAATTACTTGTGTTCAGTATAATCTATTCCTCATAGCCTAAATCTTGAGGCCCCGTAATCCACGAGCCTTCTTTAACAAATAGCTGGGCACCTGAATAATAGTAAGGATCCGTAAATGATACAACTTCCAGCCGCTCTGGCGTAATAGCCATGCTGCCAAAGATACCATCGTATCTACCGGACCGTAAACCTTCTAATATTCCACTCCAGTCTGTAGTTACAGGAGTATAAGCTACACCAATTCGCTCAGCCACTGCTTCACCAATTTCTACATCAAATCCAGTTAACTCATTACTTTCGTTATAGTAGTTAAAAGGAGGGTAGCCGCCACTCATGGCAAAGGTTATCTCTCCTGCATCAAGGACCCGTTGTAAGCTATCATCATTTGCTGCAGGCTCATCGGGGAAGGTTAATTCATATTCAATTCCCTCTAATATATCTCTGCCAAAATACTTCTCGCTGATATCTGCATAAGTACCATCAGCAATTATTTCTGCTAATGCTTCATTTATTGCTTGTCTTAAGGCTGCATCTTCCTGTCTAATCGCTACAGCTATAGTTTCGGTATAGAGGAAATCACCTACAGGCTCAATTTCTGAAAAGTTTCCTTCCTGAATAGCAATTACCCCAACTAGCCTATCGGTAATGACTGCACTTACTCTGCCTGTACTCAGCTCTTGCAGTGTCAGGTTATCATCTCGGTAGTACTTGACTTCATCAACCTCAGTGAATCGCTCAGCAAATTCACCAAAAGTTGTGCCTGTTACTACCCCTACTGTTGTTTCCTCGGAACCACAACCTGCCACCGCAACAGCCGCCAGTAGAAGCACTCCCAAAAAAATCAATAATCTACTTCTTCTCATAATAAAAATACCTCCATTTTTAGTTTTCACTGGCAAAAGGGTCTAAATTTTTAAAAACAAAAAAAACCTAGACCTCTACTTCTCCCGTGAAAGATACTTCCTCCATGGGAGAGTTAGAGTGCCTAGGTTTCGCCTTTCGACTCACCTTAAGCCACACCTTTAGTGGTATAGCCTAGATTTTTCCCTATTCTTATCAGAACAGAACCAAAACAGACCCCAGTTCTCCAAGTCGAGATTTTTCGTCTTGATTTTCGCTAAATTGTACTAATGCTAACAGCCATCTACTTAAAGAAAGAAGCATTTAACTGCTCACACTACCGCTACTAATCAAGGTTACTTCACCTTTTGACTTTTTGCCATTTATTTACTAGTATTATATCATACCATTCCAGGGACTCGTCAACCAGCCTTACCATTGATATTTTTGCATTATATAGGATTTTTGTGCTCTATTAAGCTATATGTACTTTTTATTACTTTTTTCTGCCAAATAACAGCTTTAACTTTAATAAGCTTTTTCTAATTCTTCTATACACCCAGTTATACCCTTTGACAGCCAGCCCTCTAAGGGGCTTGGTAAGCCACAGCAGAATTGCTAATGCCTTAGCTAAAATAAAGGAGACTATCCCTATTGGAATAATCACGATAGCTTTTGCCAGTCTAACAGGATAGGATAGCACCTTTAGTAGGAACCTAAAAAAACTCTTGATCCATGCAATAAGGGCCAGCAAAAATCTAATTACATGCCTCGTTAAAAACTTAAAATATATTCCTAAGCCTATAATGATGCCTATGAAGACATATAGCCTAATTTCTCCCCAATTTCCTATAATTAATAAAAAGAATACTAAGATGGCTAGTATCATCCATATTATAAAATCTAGGATATGGGTAATTAATTTAGGAGGCCTTTTTATCCCTCTTGCGACACGATAAATATCAAATACAAAAGCCATGAGCATTCCCGCACCCATGAGCATAAAAAATGTAGTTACTTGCTCTAGTAACAAGCTCATGTTAAACACCTACTTATTTCAGTAATCGCTCTAATATTCCTTTACTTTTACCTTTAACTCCTTTACTATCGTCCACATACTGAATAGCCATTACTAAACCCTCAATAGTTAAGTTGCCTTGTACTACATCTAGTTGATTTACATGGAGGTTTTTCCCCTTTATTATCAAGCCCCCTAGCTTTGTGTCTAAAAGCACCTCATCATCATCAAAGCTTTCCACATGGACTACTCCTGACAGCTCTAATTTCTTCCGTTCAGCTAAAGTAAGTTGGTGACCAGTTACTCTATCAGCCATAATCTCCCCCTCCTTTCACTTATATTTATTACAGCTAATCTCTAAATATGCTGATTTGAAAAAATGAAAATTCATTTTCATACCTTTTTAAAAACAAAAATAATAGCTCCGATTATTTAAGTTAAACAATCAGAGCTATTATCACTTTTCTCACTAAAATTCATGCCATTCCTTGTCAATGATACTATCTAACTCTAGCTGATTTAATGGGCCCATTTGTTCCTTTAGATGTCGTTCATGGTACTCAACCTTACTAATTTCTTGTTCTAGCTGTTTCTTTAGTCCGATAGCCTGTTTTTTATTGATTAGGAGCCTAACCCTATCTGGAGCATCTGTCTCTTGGTTTCCAATGTCTAAACGAATCCGACCCTCTTGTTCAAACACTTCAATAAACTCGGGATATTTAAACTTAACCATTGGACTATTCCTCCCCAGTCTCCTAATTATTCTCGTTAGTTTCCCATAGTTTCGCTATTTCCACGTCTTTAAAATAATGGCTTACTATTTCTTCTGCTGATATGCCATCTTCAGCCATAGCTCTTGCTCCCCATTGGCTCATCCCAACACCGTGGCCATATCCTTTCCCCGCCACTACCAATTGGCTTCCTTCTACAGTAAATTTATCTAATAAAGTAGATCGCATTTCAGTACTACCAAGCCCGAGTCGCAACGCAGCAGCATGGAGCTCTGTCTCACCTAGCCTTACTAGGGTAGCTCTACCAGAAGGGCCTGTTTCCACTATTTCTGCACTAGTAATGCTGCCAGGATTGGATCCAGTTATTTCTTGTACCGCAGCCGCCACTTGACTCAAACTGAACCTTACCTCCCAAGCCTTGTTTTCTTCTACTGTTATCTCTTGCCCTCGGTCCTCTACGCTATGGATGTACGGCGGCTCATCGTCCTGGAAGTTTAAGCCCTCTTTTGCAGTGGCAGTTACTCCCCCTGCATCAGCATGGAACCAGGCATTAATATATTGGCCATTATGCAGGGCTACCTCCCCCGCCGTTCTCGTTACCGCTTGAATGACTCTATCATTTACCCTTTCAGCGCTATAGGCTTGAAATTCGTTAATATCAGTGGAAGCATCTGTCCCTCTGGCCTCTACCCCACCTTCTTCAATCTTTTTCATAGTAAAGCTTCTAGCTATTATTGCCTGAGCTGCCAAAGCTTCCTCATGCCATTCGGGGTCCATTTCTGCTGCTACTACCCCCTGTAAGTATGTCTCAATGGCCATGGTCTGAGTCTCACCTGTTTCATGCATATACACAGTGATTTCTGGTTCTTCCTCTAATTGTGCTGGTGCTTGTTGCTCTGGCTCCGGTTTTTGTTGTCTTTGCGGGCAGCCTGTTAGCAGCATAGCAAAAAACAGCAAGATAAGACCTACAATTATTAATCTACCTTTGAATCTTATTAGTTTATTCATCCTTACCCTCCATTCAAACTATTAATAGCTATCATCACTAGTCTGTAGCGAAGGGAAATATTTTATGCAAGTTATTCCACCTACTTTATTCCAGCTCTTTCTTTACCTCGCTGATAGTTTCATAGATCTCATGAGCTCGATCTGCACTTATTGCTGCCGGTGTCTCTAATACTTTAACTGTTACTACCTTAGAGCCGTAAGAAATTTCCACCATATCCCCAGACTCTACCTCCGTACCAGCTTTTGCAGGGCGCCGATTAACGGTAATCTTTCCCCCATCGCAAGCTTCTTTAGCCACAGTACGCCGCTTAATAAGCCTTGACACTTTTAAAAATTTATCAATTCTCATCCTAAACACCCCTGTAAAGTTAAAAACCAAGTTCACAATCCATGAACCTGGCTTAAAAATACTATCTAATATCTATTTAGAAACCGCATCTCTTAAGGCTTTACCTGCTTTAAATGCAGGAACCTTTGCTGCTGCAATTTCGATTGGCTCGCCAGTCTTTGGATTTCTTCCAGTTCGACCAGCTCTATCCCTAACTTCAAAAGTTCCGAAACCAACAAGCTGTACTTTATCATTGTTAGCCAAAGCTTCTTCGATACTAGCGAAAACTGCATTTACGACTTTCTCTGCATCCTTTTTAGTTAATTGTGACTTTTCTGCTACACTACTTACTAATTCTGTCTTATTCAAAGACAATCCCTCCTAAACTTGTTTTTTGTTCCTGTTAGCATATTCGCTGTATTAGTTGAATTTCCTGCAAAGCATCTAAATATTTTCTAGCTATTTCCTTATTTTCTGACATTTTTTTGCTTTTTCCCACAATATTTCTTGTTGCTCTAGTTCTATATTTTTTAAATCTTGACCTATGTTTCTTGCTTGCTCCTCCATTAATCTAAATCTAGTTACAAATTTGCTGCAGCTTTTTTGCATTATATCCTCTGCTTCTAAATTTAAGAATCTAGCTAAATTCACTAAGGCAAATAATAGGTCCCCTAGCTCCTCCGCCGTATGTTCTTGTTCTTCTAGTGCCATGGCTTCCACCAGCTCATCTAGCTCTTCTTGGATTTTTGTCATAACACCGGTTGTATCTGGCCAGTCAAAACCTACCTTTGCTGCTTGCTGCTGAAGCTTTTGGGCTTTCATTAAACCGGGCAATCCTAAGGGCACTTTTAGTACCGACTGGGGAGAACCGTCAGCCTTTTCCTGCTCCATCCTTTTTATCTCATCCCAATTATTAAGGACCTCTTGACTATCACTAACTGCCACATTTCCGAATACATGGGGATGCCGCCTAATCATCTTATTTGTAATGGCTGTAACTACATCCTCAATGCAAAAGCCATTATTTTCCTTGGCAATTTGAGCATGAAAAACTATTTGCAGTAATAAGTCTCCCAATTCATCACAAAATTTATACATATTTTTTTCCTCAATTGCCTCAATTACCTCAAAAGTTTCCTCAATTAGATATTTTTTTAAAGTATCGTGGGTTTGTTCCCTATCCCACGGGCACCCTTTTTCACCCCTTAGTTCCTCCATCACATTAACAATAGGGGCTAGGCTTGCATTAGGCTGATGACAGAGGTTGTCCCAAGGCTGCTGTTCATCCTGCCTCCTGCTATGAGGAGGAATATAAACACTAGTAAGATGGTTAAGCTCTGTTAGTCGGTCTAGCTGATAAAGGGGTACCTGGGCCACACTTTCTAACTCGGGAATCCCTGCTGCCGTCACTACCGTAACCAAGTATTCATCAGGCAACTTTTCCATTAGTGTCAGCTTAATATCAGAGGCAACCCTATTATTATAAACCTGGCAGATGATTTGTCCCTTGGATAAGTCAAGTTCTTCTACTTTTAGTTGCAGTCCATCATGGATAACCATTCCCGATGATGGATCTATCTGTAAAAGTGAATAGCATGCATCTAAAAATGACATTCCCGGTACAAGCTCTACTTCAACACCTAAAGCCTGTCCTCTCTTGATTAACTCTACTACTGTAGCTTCTGCCACCATAGGATGTCCAGGAACTCCATAAACTATAGTACTATTTAATTGGGCTTGCTCTATTAATGTTGTAACAATTGTATTATATACTTCTCCAAAGCTATCTTCATTATCGTATACCTGGTCAAAGCTTTTAATATTAATCTGCTCATTTCGCAGCTGCTCCACCACTGGATGCTTTTCCGTTCTTAGGAAAATTTCATAGGGCCCTGTTATCCAGCGCCAAACTCCTTTGGTGATAAGCTCAATATCACCAGGTCCTAATCCGACTACTACAATCTTTGCCATAGCTACCACCTAACTATTCCTAATTTTGTCATAAAAGCAGCAAGCTTTGGGCCTACTCCAGGAATTATCTCCAAATCCTGCCCTTTAATACCTCCTATCACCAGCAAAGCCAAGCCATAGGCCATTACTCCTATCATTATTAATAGGAGTGTTCCTAGCCCAGATGAACTATTTACTATATTTCCTGTATATTTAATACTTATGGCCATAATTGTAGCAGCAATACCAGGTTTTAGCAAGTGATAGAAAAGGTTAAGCTTAAAAAAGGTATGTCGCTGGAGATAACGTAAGTTCAGCAAAAAAGCAACTATAAAGCTTGCAACAGTAGCAAACCCAGCCCCTCGAATACCAAGAGCTGGCATAGCAGTTAAGTAATAATTTAAAGCCACCTTGACTATAGCGCCAATAAACAAATGTTTTACCGGTAAAAATGTCTTTCCTAGTCCTTGAATTGCCCCTGCTGTCGTTTGGTGCAAGCCTAAAAAAAGCGCCGCTGGGGCTAATACACTTATAGAAACCCCCACTTCAGGTATGCCATATAATAAGATGGCAATTTCTTCCGATAGCAGAAATAATCCTAAGGCTGCTGGCAGACAAAGCATTATAGTCAGGCGAATTGCCTCATTAAGCCGATTAACAATCAGGCCTTGATTAGCCTTAGCTAACGCATCAGAAATTGCTGGCACTAAACTGGCTGCCAGGGAAATTGTAATTATGGTGGGCAGGTTTATCAGCGTCGCCGCCATACCTGAAAACTGACCAAATAAGGCGGTAGCTTTGCTAACGTCAAACCCTGCCTGCTGTAAGCGCAGTGGAACCATGGCAGCATCAATTGTTTGCATTAATGGCATTACTAGACCACCCAAGGAGATAGGTACTGCTAAAATAGCTACTCTCTTTATAATACTAATTATACTAGTATTGTTTCCCTTGCTAGCTTGCATTCGATAATATTTGTAGCGCCACCAGCAAAAGTAGATTATTAAGGCAATTAATGCAGCAAAGCTTCCCGTCACAGCCCCGAAGGTTGCACCAGCTGCCACAAATTCTACTCCATCCTTCAATAAAAAATAGCTGGCCAAAAATACTGTACCAACTCTTACAACTTGCTCTATTACTTGGCTGATAGCCGTAGGCACCATTACCATC
>JAWSUQ010000081.1:0-9620 GCA_033549265.1 Bacillota bacterium | reverse complement strand
CTCCTACTGATACTGAAATTGCAGATGCCCAGGAAATAGTTAAATGTTATGAGGAGGCAGCTAAAGCAGGCCTTGGAGCTATTAGCTTAAATGGGCGTATGGTAGATTATCCTGTAGTACTTAAGGCAAAAAAGATATTAGCAACTGCAGCATTAATATCTAAAAAAAATTAAGGGGGAATTAGGAAGTGGCACGGATTTTAGAAAATATCAGTAAAGGCTTACTAGAAGATGAAAAGATTGCTGTACCAAAATTTAAAGTGGCAGAAAATCCTCAGGAGGCAGTAGCGCTGGCGCAAGAGATTGGGTATCCAGTGGTATTAAAGGCGCTGGTACCTGTGGGCAAGAGAGGAAAAGCAGGCGCTATCAAGTTTGCTGATAATAGCTCAGAGGTAGAACAGTTTGCCAAGGAACTGTTTCAAATGAGGGTGCGAAGCTACCCCGTCTATCAAGTATTGATTGAACAGAAAATAGATATTAAGGAAGAGCTGTATTTATCTATGACTATAGACAAGAATATGCAGCAGCCGGTTATTATTGCATCTGTAGCTGGAGGAGTAGATGTAGAGGAGCTTTCCCGCACTAATCCTGAGAAGGTGGTTACATATCCAGTTAAACCGATTTTAGGGCTAGCAGACTTTGAGGCTCGACAAATTTGGGCTTCCTTAGGAGTAACAGGAAAGCTTATATCTCAATTAGGCGCTATTACAAAGAAGCTATATCAGGCATTCGTCAAATATGATGCCTATTTGTTAGAAATAAATCCGCTAGTGATAACGGGAGAAGGAATAGTTATGGCGGCGGCTTCAGTAATGAGTGTTGATGATTGTGCTATGTTCCGCCATCAGAATTTGCAGGAGAAGGTACAAATGGGAACCGAAAGGGCATGGCGACCACTGACAGACCTAGAAAAACAAGTGGTAGCTGTCAATGAAGCTGATCCTTACAGAGGAACAGCCCGCTACACTGAAATGGATGGAGGAGAGATAGGCTTCATGTGCGGTGGTGGAGGTGGCAGTCTTCTGCTATTTGATGCCTTAGTACAGGCTGGAGGTACTCCCGCCAATTATTCAGAGTTTGGAGGCAATCCCTCAGAGGACAAGGTCTGTGGATTAACAAAGGCTATTATAGCCAAGGATGGAGTAAAGGGCTTATTTGTAGCTCAGAACATCACCAATAACACCCAAGTAGACGTGGTGGCTAAGGGAGTTGTTAGAGCCCTAACTGAAATGAATATCGACCCTAAAAAGTTTCCTGTAGTGGTAAGAGAAGCGGGCGTTAACGAACTAGAAGCTAGAAGAATATTCAGTGAGGCTGGGGTGGAATATTACGGTGATGAGGTAACATTGACAGAAGCAGCCCAGCGAATGGTTAATAGAATGAGAGAAAGCTACCCAGGATATGGGGAACAGGAGGTAATATAATTATGGCCATACTACTGTCAAAGGACTCAAGGATTGTAATTCAAGGGATAACTGGTAGGGAGGCCACTATGGTTACAGTCCATACGCAAAGCTATGGTTCCCCAATAGTGGCGGGCGTAACTCCGGGCAAAGGTGGTTCAGAGGTTCATGGGGTACCTGTTTACAATACATTAAAAGAAGCAGTTGAGCTACATCAGGCTAATACAGCGGTTGTCTACGTACCCCCGGCTTTTGTCTATGATGCGGTACTAGAGGCTTTGGAGAATAATATTAAGCTTATATATATCGCTACTGAAAACGTTCCTCAACATGATGCTATCAAATTCCTGAATTTGGCCCGGAAAAAAGAAGCAACAATTATTGGACCCAATTCAGTGGGCATTATTTCACCGGGAGAAAAGGTTAAGGTTGGGGCTATTGGTGGCGATAATGTAACCCGTTGCTTTGTTCCTGGTCCAGTGGGAGTAATCTCCCGCAGCGGTGGGATGACGGCTGAGACCTCTTGGATGGTAAAAAAGGCTGGTTATGGAGTCAGTACTAGCGTCAGCATCGGTGGAGACGCATTGATTGGCACCTCCCCCGTAGAGCTTTTAAAAATGTTTGAAAAGGATGATGAAACAAAAGTTGTAGTAACTTTTTCAGAGCCTGGTACCTCCTTTGAAGAGGATATGGCCCAATTTGTCAAAGAGGGTGGCTTTACTAAGCCATTGATATCTTTTATTTCCGGTCAATTTACCGAGAGCTTGCCAGAAGGGACTGTTTTTGGTCATGCAGGCGCAATGATTGCTGGAGGAATGGGAAAACCTTCAAATAAAAAAGCAAAGCTTACGGAAGCTGGAGCTACGGTAGTAGAAAAATTTGATGATTTAATTCCTGCCCTGCAAAAAGTATTAGGATAATAGTTTATTTAAGCTTTACTGGGAAGGAGGAATAATTTTTGAAAGTAACAGGATCTGGAGAGAAGATAACTTTACAGCTAGCGGAATATTTAGTAGACCTCAAATTTGCAGATTTATCGGAAGAAGTAATAACAGCTGCAAAGCTAGCGTTGCTAGACTGGTTTGGGTCAGCTTTGCGGGGAAGACAAGAGGAGCCAGCCCGTATTATCAACGCTTTAGTAACAGAGCTAGGGGGCTCCCCCCAAGCCACTAATTTAGCTAATATAGCTAATAAAACTACTGCTATTAATGGGGCTTTAGTAAACGGTACCATTTCCCATATTATTGAGCTAGACGATGTACACAAAGCATCAATTTTCCATGCAGCTGCACCAGTAATGCCTGCTGTACTAGCTGTAGCAGAGCTAGTGGGTGCTACTGGCATAGAAGCTATTACAGCCATCGTTGCTGGTTATGAGGTGGGAATACGCCTGGGGGAAGCTATCACCCCTAGCCATTATGAAATCTGGCATACTACCGGGACAGTAGGTCATTTTGCCGCTGCTGCTAGCGCTGGGGTTTTGCTGAAACTTAGCACTGAGGAAATGGTTCATGCTATTGGGACAGCAGGAACTCAAGCCAGTGGTCTATGGGAATTTATTGAAGATGGGGCTATGAGCAAGCATCTTCATCCAGGCAAAGCTGCCATGGGTGGTGTATTAGCGGGCCTCTTAGCCAAGAAAGGCTTTACCGCTGCAAAAAAAATTATCGAAGGTAAGAGAGGCTTTGTGCAGGCCACCAGCCAAGAGGTGGATTGGACAAAAATAACTGAGGGATTAGGAAAGCATTATAAAATCATGGAAAATAGCTATAAGATCCATTCTTCCTGTCGACACACTCACCCAGCTTTAGATGTAGCTGTTGCTTTAAAACGGGAGCATGGCTTTACTCCTGAAAGCATAAAAAACATAAAAGCCGGTGTTTATCAAGTAGCGCTAGATATTACAGAAAACTATCACCCCCAAACTATTTATCAATCTAAATTTAGTCTGCCCTACTGTGTTGCTTTAGGAATAGTAAAAGGGAAGGCTGGATTAGGTGAGTTTAGTGAGTCCAATCTTTGGGATAAGGAAATAAGGAATATTATGAGCAAGGTAGAGCTAAGGGTAGACCAAGAAATCCAAGGTCTCTATCCGAAGGAATGGGGTACAAAGCTGGAAGTTGAATTGACTGATGGCAGGGTAATTACTGGAGTTACTCATTCTCCTAAGGGTGATCCTGAGAATCCTGCTTCCCAAGAGGAATTAGTTTCCAAGTTCAAGGATCTGACTAAAGAGATGTTTGCAGTTACTCAAATAGACAGCTTTGTAGAACATTTGCTAAGACTAGAAGAACTAACAGGGATGGAGGAGGTGCTAAAATGGCTGAAGTAGGGAAGGAACCGAGAGTCATAGTTGTAGGCGGCGGACTTGCGGGACTGATGGCTACCATAAAAGCCTGTGAGGCTGGTATGGCAGTAGATCTCTTTTCCATAGTTCCTTGTAAACGCAGTCACTCTGCCTGTGCTCAAGGGGGAATTAATGCAGCGGTCAACACAAAGGGAGAAGGGGACACCCCCTGGGAGCATTTTGATGACACAATTTATGGGGGAGACTTCTTAGCTAATCAGACTCCGGTTAAGGGGATGTGTGAGGCTGCTCCCAAAATAATAAACCTATTTGATCGAATGGGAATGATGTTTAATCGCACTGATGAGGGCTTAATTATGGTAAGGCGATTAGGAGGGGTAAAGCATAGCCGTACTGTATTTGCAGGAGCTACTACAGGGCAGCAGCTACTGTATGCCCTAGATGAGCAGGTGCGGCGTTGGGAAGCTAAGGGTTTAGTAGTGCGTCGTGAAGGTTGGGAATTTTTATCTGCTATTGTAGATGATGATGGGGTGTGCCAGGGTATTGTGGCTCAAGAGCATAAGAGTATGGAAATACATTCTTTTACAGCCAAGGCAGTAGTAATTGCCACAGGTGGTCCGGGAATGATCTTTGGCAAAACAACTAATTCTACCATCAATAACGGTGGAGCAGCAGCTAGGCTATACCTACAAGGTGTTAAGTATGCTAACGGTGAGTTTATCCAAATTCATCCTACTGCAATTCCAGGAGCAGATAAGAACAGACTAATGTCAGAGTCTGCTAGAGGTGAAGGGGCTAGAGTATGGACATATAAGGATGGTAAGCCATGGTATTTCTTGGAGGAAATGTATCCTGCCTATGGAAATCTTGTGCCTAGGGATATAGCCACCAGAGCAATATTTGAAGTGTGTGTCTCTATGGGTCTAGGTGTTGATGGCAAAAATATGGTTTATCTGGATTTAAGCCATAAAGATCCTCGGGAATTGGATCGAAAGCTAGGGGGTATTTTAGAGATTTACGAAAAATTTATTGGAGATGATCCTAGAAAGATTCCTATGAAAATTTTCCCTGCAGTCCATTATTCTATGGGGGGGTTATGGGTAGATTTTGAACAAATGACCAATATTACGGGGTTATTTGCCGCGGGAGAATGTGAATACCAATATCATGGAGCTAATCGCCTTGGGGGCAATGGCATGCTGTCGGCTATCTATGGTGGAATGGTGGCTGGAGAATCTATAGTAAAATACGTTCAAGGCAAAAGCGCACTTGAAGCAAGCCCTCGGTGTATAACTGAGGCTATTGAAAGGGAAGAGGAGCAATTAGAGCGGATTATGGCAATGGATGGAACTGAAAATGCCTACCAGATCCACCGGGAGTTAGGTCAGTGGATGACCGATAATGTAACGGTAGTTAGATACAACGATAGACTGGCGGCTACTGACAATAAGCTTCAAGAATTAATGGAGCGCTTCGAAAAGGTCAATATTAACAACACAAACAAATGGAACAACCAGGCAGTTTTTTTCTTGCGTAATCTAGAAGGAATGTTAGAAATGGCGAGAGTGATAACTCTTGGGGCGCTAGCCAGAGATGAAAGCAGAGGAGCTCATTACAAGCCGGAATTTGCCCAGAGGGATGATGAGAACTGGCTCAAAACTACCATAGCAGAACACTCCCCTGAGGGACCACAGCTGAGCTATGAGCAAGTAGACTTATCCTATATTAAGCCTCGCGAAAGGAAATATGATGTTGATAAGGAGGTGACCATGGGTGCAAAATCAGCAGGCTAAAAATCATATGTCACGAGCAGATAAAATTTCCTTAAAGATTAAACGGCAGGAGCATCCAGAAACATCCCCATATTGGGAGGAATTCAGTATTCCATGGGAGCCTAATATGAATGTCATCTCAATGTTGATGGCTATTCAGCTTAACCCTACTAATGCTTCAGAAGAAAAGACTACCCCTGTTGCTTGGGACTGTAGCTGTTTAGAAGAGGTTTGCGGTGCATGTACTATGATTATTAATGGGCAGGTGCGGCAAGCCTGTTCAGCCCTGGTGGATAATTTGAACCAGCCAATTACCTTAGAGCCCTTAACGAAGTTCCCCATTATCGGGGACTTAGTGGTGGACAGGAGTATTATCTTTGCAAATCTGAAGAAAGTAAAAGCATGGATAGATATTGATGGAACCTACGATATCGGTCCAGGTCCAAGAATAGCTCCAGAGGTGCAGGAATGGGCGTACCAGTTATCACGATGTATGAGCTGTGGCTGCTGTATGGAGGCTTGTCCTAATGTTAATAGAAAATCCTCTTTTTTTGGACCTGCAGTGTTAACTCAAGTCAGGCTTTTTAATGCCCATCCTAATGGAGCAATGAAAAAGAAGGATCGACTCCAGGCAATCATGGGTAAAGGTGGAATATCTGAATGCGGAAATGCCCAAAATTGTGCCAGAGCCTGTCCCAAGGAACTGCCCCTTGTCCAAACTATTGGCCAATTAAACAGAGATACTACTATACATGGAATAATTCGTTGGTTCAGCAAATAGAGATACAGGTTAGACTTAAACTAGGTAAGCTTTTTTTAGCTTATCTAGTTTTTTTACAATTAATAGCATAAAATGGAGATAAGGGGAGGTGATATGATGATGAACAACGGCTTTGGTTTACTAGTAATACTAGGTCCATTACTGGGTCTAATGAGAGATATGGTGATTATCTTTGCCGGCATTAAGGTGATTCAAGCGCTAAATGTATATATTAATAGAAGAATGTAATAAAGGGGATTTAGTATATGGAGCCGGAACTAATTTGGATAGAAATCGAAGAAACCTCAGATGAGATTGACCAGTTTAACTGTAACTCTGATGTTATAGTTAAGTTTAATGGTGGTAATCGATGGATAGCAACATTTATCACCTATAAAAATATTGAAAAATTAGTAAGAGATAATAGAGTTTCTGGTGAATGTATGAAGGGTCAGTTTTTTTGGGCCAGTAATATGTTATTAGTAGAATCTATTGATCGAAAAAGCGTAGAGAAAGTAGTTCAATATCTATTAACAAAAAAGGATTTTGAAAAAGTTTTTGCTAAAATTGAAACTTTGGGGTTATGTTTCTAGTCTAATTATTACGCAGTCCCCCATTTATTAACTAGGAGACTGCGTCGGAGACCAAGCTAATGTAAAAGGTCTTTATTCTTAAAAAGGTAGATGCTTCCTAGAAAAAAAACGATGCCATATAAGGCTGTAACTATCATGTTAACTATAAAGTAACTCATATTCTTAGTTATAAACAGTGTTTTAAACATGCTAAGTGCATCTATTATTAAAAATGGTCTAATAGCTACTACTACTTCACCAAAAATGCTTAGAAAAATAACTAATCCAATTGATAATCCAGCCAGTACGCCACTACTATTAATAATTAACGCTAAAAACATAATTACCAGGCCAAAGGCTATAAGGGGGATTGCTGATATTACATAAGAAATAAAGGTGATAGCAATACCTTCTTTAGTAGAATAAAAAGTAGCATATTGGAGTGCTTGATCCGGTTCTTGATATATAAATTGATCACCCCAACCAAAAATAGCTGTTCCCATTATATATGACAATATTAAGGAAAACATTAAAATAAATAATAATACAATAGTAAGTGCTATTGCTTTAGCAGCTAATAAATTGACACGGGATACTGGGTGGAGCAAGGGGAGCTTTAAGGTTCCACTGGCATATTCACCTGTAACCATATCAGCTAATGCAACAATTATAAAAATGGGAAAGATATTAGTGATCATGAAGTTTAACATGTAAAAGGGTGTAGTTTGACCATTGATTAATATCTCATCACCAATAGTACCCATTACTTTTTCTAAACTGGGAAGAAAATTATAAACGAATATTATAAATAAAAATACGTAAATTTTTTTAGTTTTGAATAATTTATATAGTTCGTTTTTCACTAGATTAAACATGACTGTTCCCTCCTGTTAACTCAATAAATAACTGCTCTAAGGTTTGGTTTTGTGGTATTAGATAATCTACCTTGACATCATTAGCAATTAATAGTTTAATAAGCTCGTTAGATAATCCTTTGGTTAGCTCTATGGTAATACCATCATTAACAAGTTCGGTTTTGCTAATAAAGTCAGCCTGTTTAAGTATCAATAAGGCTTTATTAATTTCACTAGTGTGAACATTTACTGTTTCTTTTTCTTTATCTAACAGACTGTTAACGTTATCCTGGGCAATAACCTTTCCATTTTGCAATATAGCGACATTTTTGCAAATTTGTTGGACGTCATGAAGCATATGAGTTGTAATAAAAAAGGTTATTCCTTGCTCTCCGGCTAATTGACTTATAAGCTGGCGAATCTCGATCATCCCTTTTGGGTCTAAACCATTAGTTGGTTCATCGAGGAAAACTACCATAGGCTTATTTAATAGAGCTCTAGCAATTCCTAAACGCTGTTTCATACCCAGTGAATAGGTTTTAACTTTATCATTGGCTCTTTTGCTTAGGCCTACAATGTCAAGGACTTCAAAAATCTTTTTATCGGAAATGTTTGAATGAAGATTAGCTATTTGAACCAGATTTTCGTAGGCTGATAGGTAGTCGTAAAAGCTTGGTGTTTCTACTATGGAGCCAACATTATTAATAGCTTTGTTAAAATCCTTGCTTGTGTCATAGCCGTTTATTTTAACGGTGCCGCTATCTTTTTTAATAAGACCTAGGATCATCCTGATTATGGTGGTCTTACCTGCACCATTTGGACCAAGAAATCCAAAAACATCACCAGCTGCTACTTTGAATGAAACATCATCAACAACTTTTGTTCCAGCAAAGGATTTGGATAGATTAGATACCTCAAGTACATATTTGTTATTCATTGAAACATTCACCTCTTTAAATGACTTAATAGTCGTATTGTAAACAATAATGATTAAACAATACTTACTAAAATATTAAGAATTTATTAACTTAGACAGGGGGAGATGATATTGATTTGCTTTAGATGTAATCAGCACATTCCTGAGGAAGAAGAATACGTTTTTCATGGTCAGTCATTATGTGAAGATTGTTATGTAGGTGCTATCCAGCCGCCTAGAAGCTGTGATGTGGCTGCGGTTCATGCAGCCAAAGCTCATCGCTTAGCAACTGGACAAACTGGGACAGAGGGTTTGACGGAATTACAAATAGAGATTTATAACTACGTTAAAATTCAAGGGAAGGTGACTAAAAAAGAGTTGGTTGAAAAATTTAATATACATGACTGGGAATTAGATAAGCAATTTGCTGTGTTAAGGCATTGCGAGCTTCTTAAAGGTAGAAAAGAAGGAGAAAGGGTTTTTTTAGTTCCTTTCGAATATTAGACTTGAGGAAAAGATAATTATAAAAATACTAAGGAAATAATTAAGGAGGGTCTTAAAATGATAGTAACCACAACACCTAGCGTTGAAGGAAGGAAAATTATAGAGTATAGAGGAATAGTTTTCGGAGAGGTTATAACTGGGGTTAATTTTGTTAAGGACTTTGCAGCAGGGTTAACAAATTTTTTCGGGGGAAGATCCAGCTCTTATGAGGGTGAACTAATTAAGGCCCGAGAGGATGCATTGAAGGAATTGGAAAAAAGAGCCCAAGGGGTAGGTGGAAACGCTGTTGTAGGAGTAGATATTGACTATGAAGTATTAGGGCAAGGTGGTAATATGCTAATGGTTACCGCCTCTGGAACTGCGGTTGTAGTTGAATAAAAGTAAAAAAATGGAGATAATGATGGTATAATTATCAGAAAGGTGGCAACATCCATTGCAGAAGATCTTTGTTCTAGGAGATAGCATATCTATTCAATATGGCCCATATCTAAAACAGCTAGTTAGCGACCAGTACCACTACGATCGAAAAAGA
>JAWSUQ010000080.1:0-9621 GCA_033549265.1 Bacillota bacterium | reverse complement strand
CCATGAAGGCTTTAATAGATTTACAGCAAAGCGGGCGGCTAGTTGGGATTATTTCTCATGTGCCGGATTTAAAGGAACGGATCGAGGCTCGGTTAGAAATCCAAACCAAGGATCGAGGCAGCCTGGCCAAATTTAGGGTATCTTAGGGTGTCATAATGATTTAAAAGCCCTGCATATGATAAATTATGCAGGGCTTAACTAGTGTTAGAGCAGAGGTGGGATTTGGTGGATAATATAAGCTTAAGTAATAATTATCGCAATTGGACCTTCTTTTTAACAGCCTGTCTTTTAGTGTTTACGAACTTTTTTGCTTCCCTTACTATTTTGCCACTATACGCTATAGAGCTGGGGGGGACTGAGTTCGACGCAGGCTTCCAAACTGCATTGTTTTTTGTGGCAGCGGTATTAATGCGATTTTATTTTGGCCCCTTAGCCGATAGGACAGGGAGAAAAATTCCGCTATTGATAGGGAGTTTTGCCTTTGCCACAGCCCCTATTCTTTTTATATTTAGCTCTAATCTATGGATGCTAGCTCTAGCTAGGATGTATCAAGCGGTGGGACTGGCAGCCTACTTTTCAAGTGCCAGTTCTTTAACGGCTGACCTAGCTCCCCAGGATAAATTAGGTAAATATATAGGAGCTTTTCGGATGACAAATACTGTTGGCTTGCTAATAGGACCTTTATTGGCCAACTATTTAATAAAAAACAATGGGTTTTCCAGTTGGTTTCTAATGAACCTTTTCCTAGGATTGCTAGCCTTAGGGATAATGGGTCTGGTGGAGGCACCGCGGTTACGGTCTGGTGGCGAAGCTAATGCTGTAAAGAAACTGGCGGCTATCGTCAAAAATAAAGCTCTCTATCCAATTTATTTTGGAATTGCCCTTACAGCTACGGGATATGGAACTATTATAGCCTTTGGCTCCATCTATTTTAAGGAAAGCACTGATATAGTGAACTCAGGAATCTATTATACCTACTTTGCTTTAGCTGGAATTGTAGCCAGCATAGGGGTAGGGTATTTAGCAGACCGCTTTCAACGGGCTGTGGTAGTTTGGTCAGTTGTAATTACCTTAGGTGTTGGTAGCTTGCTATTATTCTTGCTGCCTAGTATCCCCCAATTGCTAATAGTAAGCAGCTTGTTGGCGGGCTTTGGCTTTTCTGGAGGACTTTTGGCACTAATTGCCTGGCTAGTGGATACCGCTGGACCAGAGAATAGAGCTACTGCCTTAGCTATGCAGGATAATACCATTGACTCCTCTATCGCCCTTAGCTCTTTTGTTTTTGGCATGGCCAGTGGTTATATGGGACTGCAGACTTCTTTTGGGCTGCTAGGAATAATCATAGCCATAACTGCCACTTGCTTGTTACTCTATACTTTACTGGCTAAGGGAGTACTTACTGAGCCAAAAGAGGTTTACCAAGATGATCACACCGGCAAAGGGACCAATTAGCTGTAAACCTAGCGGATTTTCTAGGCTATAGCCAAAGAGCCTAAATACTAGCGGGGTAATAAAAGAGGACAGACCTACCACTAGCTTAATAATTAGCCCTTGAGCACCGAAGAACATTCCTTCCCGTTGCTGGCCTAAGCTGCGGGCGTCTATTTCGGCAATATCAGCTACCATGGCATTGGGAACTATAAAGATCACAGCTAAAGGAAAACCGGCTAGAGCAACAATTATCATGCTGGCAATCCCCGTAAAGAAAGTGCCAAATAGGCCTGTTAGCATTAAGATAATGGCAAAGAAAACAGAGCTGATGAACAATACTTCTTTTTTACCATATTTCAGTACTAGCCTTGGGACAACAGGACTGGCAGCTAAGGCCACTACAAAGGCTAATGCGATTGCTATGCCAGAGCTTTCAGCAGAAGCATGTAAGAGGACCTGGTAGATATAAGGCATGGCAATAGTCAGGGTGTTGATGCCGAACCAGACAGAGCCATATGCTAATAAATAGTAAATAAACTGGTTATTAGTTAAGGTAAGCCTCATGGAGCTAAATAGGCTCACTGTGGGAAGCTTTGCTTCATCTGCTGGATTCTCCCTGACAAAGATGGGAGTAAGTAGGATCATAAGCAAGGCTACTAGGCCTAGCACTAGCCCCATTATCTGATAGCCGTAGAAGCTTATCAACAAGCCTGAGCCAGCCTCAGCAACCATCACTCCAATAATTTGGGTTACTCCCATTATCATGGTAAGGTTTATCCGGTCTTTTCTTGTTCGTGACAGTTCGCCTATTAATGCTAAGTAAGGTGCCGTTACGATAGTAAAGAAGATAAAGAATAGGCATAGCATGGTGGCCAAATAGTAGAAGTTAAGCATAGATTCCTGCTGAACCGGCGGAAACCATAGGAGAATAAAGGTGATAGCTAAAGGCAGGGAGCCATAGAGGATAAAAGGAATTCTACGGCCTCCTTTGCCTTTATTTTTATCTGATAGATAGGCCACAATAGGATCCGCCAAACCGTCAAAAAGCCTAGCTATAATCATAGCTAATCCGATCAGGCTGATAGGCACTAGGATAGTTAACCCCTGCTGCTGATCACCAGGAGGGGTATAGAAATATTGATACCATTTTACAGTAGTTTGGATGAAAATTGATATTCCCAAATAGCCTAAGGCGTACATAATATATGAGAAATTTTTATTAGCTTTTTCGTTCATTATTAACACAACCTCTCAATAGATGTAAAATTAAATATTTATCATATTAAAATGGCTGCACCAATAACCTTGGAGCAGCCTTTGCATTATAAAGTATTATGCTGAATATTAGGGACTATCTCTAGCCTATTTCTTTTAGGTTTTGGCCACAAAATGGGCAAAAGGTATAGCTTAAAATGCCATTATTGAATTTTTGCCCGCAATATGGACAAAATGCAATAGTTTTTCCTTGACTAATGCCATCGTTTAAAACATTTTTAAGCTGGCTAGGCTTTACAGGAGTTAGGATGACCCCGTCTAGATCAGTACAGGTAAGACCTTCTAAATTAACTTTACTACAGGAGGATAAGTAGCAGCTAACTTTAGGCATAGACGACTTGATTTTTTTGATGATGGTATCACCCATAACAGAGGACATAGTGAGATTAACAATTATTACATCAGGCCTAAAAGATTCTACCTGAGCAAAATAATTGTCTTCGTCAGAGGTTAGCACCTGGTGGCCCAGGCCTATTAACATATCTCCCAGTACTTTTCTTTCAAACCTCGAATCGTTAATAACCAATATCTTCTTAGACATTATTCCATCCTCTAATATCTAAAGTTTCACTAATTATATACTAGTATTCTTGGTAAAAAAACTAACTCCTGCTTTTTTCCAACATTTATTTTTTCAGAATGTTTCTATAATAGGGCAAACTGCTGTCTTATTTTTAAAACAAGTGTCCTGATTTTAAAACAAATGGGCAATTGAATTAATAAATGCAATGGATAACTAAGTTGGCATTTAACCGCGTTATAGGGGGGGGAATAGGCTTGTAATTATTTAAAATTTCTAATTAATCTGAAAAGTTAAAAAGTTGGCACGAGCATTGCATATACATTTTTTAGGGATACTTTATGTTCAGCTCGAAGCTTTAAAATTAATTATTAGGGGGGATATAATGCAAAAAAAGTGGCCAGAAGAAATGACTAAGTCTATTAGCTCAGTATTTCAGGCACAAGTCAAAAAGTATGGTGACAGGACAATGCTTATGGAGAAGACAAATGGGGTCTATGAACCGAAAAGTTGGCGAGAGGTGGCCGATGCAGTAATTAAGCTATCTCAAGGACTTAATTCTTTAGGTATAAAACCGAAAGACAGAGTAGCACTAATGATGACTACTCAGGGAAACTGGGCAATTTCTGATTTGGCTATCTTAGCTTCCGGAGCAATAAACGTTCCTATTTATCCAACTAATAAGGGAACACAAATAGCCCATATTCTAATAGATTCAGCTTCAGAAATAATAATTGTTGGCAGCTCTGAAATACTACATGAGGTAATAGAAATCTGGCCTCAGGTGCCTACCTTAAGGGTGGTAATTGCACCGAATGGTTCGAAAAACGAACTGAATGATAAGCAGTTAGCAACAAAAGAAAAACAAGTGCTAGAGTGGGATGAAGCTTTACAAATTGGGCATAAGTTTCATCAAGAAAATTCAAGGCTATTTGAAGAAAGATGGTCAGCTGTAACAAAGGATGATTTGGCCTCTATAATTTATACTTCCGGCACCACCGGAAAGCCAAAGGGAGTAATGCTCTCTCATAATAACTTCCTTTCCAATGTCAGGGCTGGTACTGAGCATGTAGATATCAAAGACAGCTATGTTTCGCTATCTTTCTTACCTTTAAGTCATGTCCTTGAACGGACTGCTGGCTATTATATGCCACTAGTCTGTGGATGTACTATCGCCTATGCCGAGGATGTGCTAACGGTACCCCAGAACCTTCAGGAGGTTCAACCTCATATGATGGTGTCGGTCCCTAGACTATATGAGAAAATATATAATAAGGTTGTGGAAGGAGTAAACCAAGCTGGAGGCTTAAAAAAGAAGCTATTTTTCTGGGCCAAGGAAATCAGCAGGGTCAACGCCAACATATTAGCCAACAATCAGAGTCCCAAAGGCTTTTTTAAACTTAAGTTAGCTATAGCTGATGCATTAGTGTTGAAGAAGATAAGAAATATTATGGGCGGAAGACTAGTATTCTGCATTTCAGGGGGGGCTCCCCTGGGGAAGGAACTGGCGGAGTTTTATAATGGATGTGGCATCAGGGTGCTGGAAGGATATGGATTAACGGAAACATCACCAGTTATTTCATACAATAGCTTAGAGCACTGCAGATACGGCTCAGTTGGTCGTCCAGCACCGGAGGTAGA
The DNA here is from genome assembly GCA_033549265.1 of Bacillota bacterium. Taxonomy (GTDB): domain Bacteria; phylum Bacillota; class Desulfitisporia; order Desulfitisporales; family JAWSUQ01; genus JAWSUQ01. The sequence continues at coordinate 4,754 of JAWSUQ010000080.1, read as the reverse complement.
GGTAAAAATAGCTGAAGATGGAGAAATTTTAACTAAGGGCCCCCAAGTATGCCAGGGCTATTACAATAACCAGGAAGCTACTAATGCACTGTTCGATGAGGACGGCTGGCTTAAGACTGGTGACATTGGCCACCTTGATGATGATAGTTATTTATTTATAACTGATCGAAAAAAAGACTTGATCATTACCTCTGGTGGAAAGAATGTAGCACCTCAGCCGATTGAGGGGCTATTAACAAGTGATCGTTATATTGAGCAAGCAGTTATTTATGGAGATAAACGTAATTACCTGGTAGCTATGGTAGCACCTAACTTTGAACAGCTTAAGATCTTTGCTAAGGATAATAATATATCGGAAACAGATGAATATCTGCTGATAACCAATGAAAAAGTAAAAAGGCTATTGGCCAAGCGAGTAGCTAAAGCCTTACATGACTTGCCTAACTTTGAACAAATTAAGCGGATTTACATTAAGGATAGTGAATTTACAATGGATGCAAATGAATTGACCCCTACCTTGAAGGTTCGAAGAAGATTTATCTACCAAAAATATGCAGAGATCTGGAATAGCCTTTATGATGACAATGGAGATTTCATTGAGGTCAAATACAAGTTTGCTCCGCAAATAGCTACTGGTGTTAATGAAAGGCAGTCAATGTAGAAATTAATTATAAAACAGGAGGCTTCTTACAATGCAGCAAAAGCAATTAAAGTATGTTTTTACTTCTAATAAAATAAACGAGCTGGAGTTAAAAAATAGAATAGTGATGCCAGCTGTTCATTTATGCTATTGTCCAGACGGACAGGTAAATGATAAGCTAATTGACTTTTATAGAGCTAGAGCAAAGGGTGGAGCTGGACTAATCATAGTAGGGGGATGTGCAATAGATGATGTAGGCAGTGCTCCTGCCATGATTAACGTCAGTGATGACAGTTTTTTGCCGGGCTTAAAACAACTGACGGCAGCAGTTAAAGGTGAAGGAGCTAAAATCGGGGCTCAGCTATACCAGGCGGGCCGATATGCCCATGCTAGGGTATCGGGGAAAAAATCAGTAGCTCCTTCACCGATTCCCTCAAGGCTTACTAGGGAAACCCCTCATGAGCTGACGATTTCTGAGATCCAAGAGCTAGTGGAGAAGTTCGCTGCTGCTGCCAAAATAGTGAAGGAAGCGGGATTTGATGCCGTAGAAATATTGGCCAGTGCCGGTTATCTTATTTCTCAGTTCCTCTCACCACTGACCAATGAGCGCAGCGACCAATATGGCGGAAGCATGGAAAATCGCATGAGGTTTGGCATAGAAGTAATTCAAGCAATCAGAGCTGCCGTTGGGCCTGATTACCCTATTATTGTAAGGGTGGCAGGAAATGACTTTATGCCGGGCAGCAATACTAACAAAGAGGCAGTTTTATTCTGTCAAAAATTAGAGGAATCAGGGGCAGATGCTATTAATGTAACAGGGGGCTGGCATGAAACAGCAGTGCCTCAAATTACTATGGGTGTACCTCCCGGTGCCTTTGTGTACCTGGCTGCTAACATCAAAAAGCATGTAGCTATTCCAGTGATCGCCTGTAATCGAATTAATGACCCACTACTGGCAGAGAATATCCTTGCCTCCGGCAAAGCTGATTTTGTGGGAATTGCTCGAGGCTTAATTGCAGATCCAGAGCTGCCTAACAAGGCTCAAGCAGGTCAGTTGCTAACTATCAGAAAATGTATCGGCTGCAATCAAGGCTGCTTAGACCATACCTTTAGCATGAGGCCCGTTACCTGTCTTGTAAATCCCTTGGCAGGGAGAGAAGGTAAAGCTGATAATGCTCCTCTAACTAAGGAAAAGAAAATATTAGTAGTGGGTGGAGGTCCAGCTGGGTTAGAGGCAGCCAGAGCTGCCGCTGTCAAGGGGCATTTGGTTACCCTCTGGGAAAAGCATAGTGAGCTAGGGGGTCAGTTGACTATAGCTGCAGCTCCTCCTGGAAGGGGAGACTTTAGGCATATTAGCTCCTATTATATTAATGAATTAGCTGCTTTAAATGTGCAGATTAAACTAAACCAAGAAGCTACCTTGGAAAACATAGCCCAAGCGGACTTTGATGAGGTGATTATTGCTACAGGTGCAACCGCCCGAGGAATTGATTTTGATTGGTCTGAGGATGAAAAAGTAATTTCTGCCTGGGATGTCTTAGCAGGTAATTGCGCTGTAGGTAATAAGGTTGTCATAGTAGGGGGCGGTGCAGTAGGAGTAGAAACAGCACTATACTTAGCAGCTGAAAGCAGTATTGACAATGAGGCTCTGAGATTCCTATTGGTGCATGGAGCCGAAGCTCCAGAGGTAATGTTTCAACTGGCAACAGGCAGAGGTGGCCGAGATATTACCATCGTAGAAATGGTGAAAGGTATTGGCAAAGACATTGGGCTATCAACTAGGTGGACTATGCTAGCTGATTTAAAGCGAGCAGGAGTTAAAATAGTTGAAGAAGCTACTGTTACAAATGTGACAAATGAAGGAGTTGAATTTGAACGGGCTGGAGCTACAGAACAAGTGGCTGCTGATACAGTTATACTGGCAGTAGGCTCTGTATCCCTCAATAGCCTGTATTATCAATTAAAGGATAAGGGTATTAGCGCTCATTTAATTGGCGATGCCCAAAAGCCAGCTAAAGCCCTTGATGCTATTCATAACTCTTTCCAGCTGGCCAATTCTCTATAATAAAATATCTATGCACTTTTAATATGCTCCTCTTAGGGAAGAGAGATTAAATGAATTTTTCTTCTTCCTTAAAGGAGTTTGTTTTTATCATTTAGAAAAAGCAGCCTATATGTTTCAAATTTTGGGTGGAAAATTGCAGGTAAAATTTTGCAAGTGAAGAATACAATATTCACAGTACAATGATTTTATATTTTTCCTAACTAGAAGGGTGATATTTTTGGGCATTATAGTGAAATTTTTATGGAGGAATATTAGAGAAAAAAAGTTCCGCACCTTTCTCATTGTTTTTGCCATAACTATATCTGCTGCACTTTTTTTTGCCACCAGTGCCATTACTGGAACCCTAGAGCAAATGTATGTAGAGCAAATGAAAAAGTACTATGGCAATGCAGAGATTATGGTTGTGGCTAATGAAAAATCACCATCAACCTTTCTGCGGATCAATGGCGCTGAGGCCCATCTAGAGATGTTAGAATATATGGTTGGGGTGATAGACGGAACAGGGTATTATCGGCCAAGTCAAACGGAGGTAGTACGGTTTACTCTCCGGGGCATAAGCCTTGAGGATTTGCAAATGATGAGCCCCATCGTGCTTGATCAACAATATAACCTAGAGCCCTTTGCCGGTAAAAAGATTATAATTAGCAAGCTTACAGCAGAAAGGTATCATTTGGCTATAGGAGATAATATTGAACTTGAGCTAAACGGTGTACGCAACAGGTTTATCATCGCGGGGATTTCCCAACCGGTAGGACCGTTTATGGAGGATGGGCGAACCATTTACGGGATAGTACCTCCTGATTTTCTTGCAGGGATGTACGATGCCAGGGGCAAGGTAACCACTATTTACCTAAAAGCTAAGGACCCTCAAGCAATAAATAGCATAATCAGTAAATTGGCAGCAGATTACAACAGGTATGAGGTAAGAGAAACAATAACCGCTAATGAGCTTAACGAGTTAACCCAAACCTTTACAACAACTTTTTCTCTGATGCTGGTGCTAGTGCTATTTATCAGTGTCTTTATTATTTACAGCTCTTTTAAAGTAATTGCTATAGAAAGGCTGCCGATCATTGGTACCTTTAGAAGCATCGGTGCCACCAAACGCATGACTACCTATGTAATGGTTGGCGAAAGTATGATTTATGGTGTGGTGGGTGGATTGCTAGGCTGTATGCTGGGGGTAGGAATCCTCTATCTGATGGCTATGATGACAATGCCCGCCTGGGCTAACATGAAGGCAGCGGTGCACTTTTCTGCTGGACAAATGGTGATAGCCTTTTTACTAGCATTAGTCTTAGCTAGTGCTAGCGCTTATTTACCCATAAAAAAAATATCTAAGCTTCCAGTTAAGGACGTGGTGCTGCAGAAAATTGATGTAGCACCTACAAAGCGGCGCTGGAGATTATACTTGGGGATTAGCTTAATACCTCTGATTTATATCATTCCCCATTTTGTTCCCCGGAGCATTGCTTTGCCCTTAGTTTCCTTAAATATGTTTTTAGCAATTATTGCTGTGATTATGTTAATTCCCTATTTAACCAATGGCTTTGTTAGGGTGGCAGAACAATTTTATGACAAGGCATTTGGTAATGAGGGATTACTAGCGGTCAAAAACCTTAGGGGAAATCAGAGTATTCTTAACAATATTTCCTTACTGGCCATTGGGATTTCTAGTTTGCTTTTGATTAATACCTTAAGCTTTAGTGTTATGACTGAAGTGTTAAACTTTTATGCCAACAGCGCTGGGTTTCAGATAATGTACTACGCCCCTCAGATGGACCGAGGGGTTGAACAGCAAATAAGGTCGGTGCCAGGAGTTGAGGAAACCTATGGGCTTTATCAAGGCTATCGCATTAATTTGCCAGAGCATAATAGTCGGCTGGGGCTGCTCCATGGCATTGATGTCAATAAGTTTAGTGAATACTGGCGAGTGGAGTATTTAGATGATGAAGAAACGCTCTTAAGACAGCTGGAAGAGGGGAGAAATATTTTGGTTAGTGCTACCCTGCGGGATAAATTTAATCTTCAGGTAGGGGATATGTTTAC
>JAWSUQ010000079.1:0-9663 GCA_033549265.1 Bacillota bacterium | reverse complement strand
GTCACTTTAAGCCTTGGTGATGCCTGTAGACCCGGCAGCTTGCATGATTCTACCGATGCATCCCAAGTTGAAGAGTTAATCACCCTAGGTGAACTGACCAAAAGAGCCTGGGAAAGAAATGTCCAAGTTATTATCGAGGGTCCTGGTCATGTTCCTATTAACGAAATAGCCAGCAACATGGTGCTGGAAAAGAAACTGTGTCATGGTGCCCCCTTCTACGTTTTAGGACCAATTGTAACAGATATTGCTCCTGGCTATGATCACATTACCAGTGCTATCGGAGGAGCTATTGCTGCTACCTATGGAGCAGACTTTTTGTGCTATGTTACGCCGGCTGAACATCTAAGATTACCTAGCTTAGAAGACGTGAAGGAAGGTATCATTGCTACTAGAATTGCTGCCCACGCTGCAGATGTGGCCAAAGGTATTCCCAAGGCTAGAGACTGGGATGATCAAATGAGCAAAGCCCGTCAAGATATAAATTGGGAAAAAATGTTCTCCTTAGCAATTGACCCTGAAAAAGCTATAAGATATCGCCAAGAGTCAAAACCAGAAAAAGAAGATTCTTGTACGATGTGTGGGGACCTTTGCGCTATGAAGAACATGAATAAAATAATGGGTAATTAAAAAAAATCGGTGAGGGACTAAACTCTCACCGATTTTTTAAAGTTAAAATGACTAAAGAACAAGTATTCATACATCTTTTTGCTACTTGGCAGTTGTTTGCTTACTGCTAGTAGCACCAATTTGTCTTGCCTCTTCTTTAGGCAAGATAACATTTAGAAGCAATGATACTAAACACGCAACCACAATACCGGATCCCGCAAAAATTAACCTAATTTCTTCTGGAAAGTACTTTAATGCATCAGGTACAGAACCAAGTCCTAATCCTAAACCTAAAGCCACCGCTACAATTAGCAGGTTACGACGATTTAATTCATCCTTGCTTATTAGAGTTATACCAGAAGTAGCTATCATGGCAAACATTATAATGGCAGCCCCTCCAAGAACACTTTGAGGCATTACAGCTATAATAGCTCCTAGCTTTGGAAAAAGTGCAGCAGCAATTAAGAAAAAGGCTCCTATAGTTACTACGTAGCGACTCATAATACCTGTGAAGGAAACTATCCCGACATTCTGGCTGTAAGAGGTATTTGGCAGTGCATTAAATATTGCTGCAAAGCTTGAGCCTAAACCATCAGCAATAATTCCACCAGATAGCTCCTTATCTGTGGCTTCTCTCCCTGCTCCACCTACAGTAATCCCCGAAATATCACCAACAGTTTCTACTGTTGTCACAATAAACATAATCAGCATAGCGGTGATAGCTGCCCAGTGAAAGGTTAAACCATATTGTAGGGGGGTAGGAAAGGCAAACCAAGCTGCATTGCCAACAGAACTAAAATCAACCTTACCCATGGGAATCGCAATAATATATCCTACTACTATTCCTATTAAAATAGCTGCCATACTTAAAAAACCTTTAAAAAACTGATTAAAAAAGACAATAATTGCTAAAACAATTCCCGCCAAGGCCAAGTTAGATAGGGAACCAAAATCAGCAGCACCAACTCCACCCGCTGCATAATTAATTCCCGTTGGCAGCAATGATAAACCTATAGTTAATAAAACAGTACCTGTTACAATCGGTGGAAAGAATTTTCGTAAAGGCTTTAAAAAGAAGCCTAAAACCGCCTGAAATAGTCCGCCAATAAAAGCTGCCCCTAATATCCCTGATAAACCAAACTGTGTGCCAATGGCTATTGAAGTAGGTACAAAACCAAAGCTAGTACCTTGCACTATAGGCAAGTTTGCCCCCACTGGACCAATGCGATTTGCTTGAATTAGAGTGGCAATCCCTGCCACAAGCATAGCGGACTGAATTAGAAAGGCCCTCTCTCCTACAGTTAATCCTAATACACCTGCAATTATTATGGGTACAGTTACGTTACCGGCAAACATAGCCAAAACGTGCTGAAGTCCCAGCGGTACAGCTTCTTTTAAAGGTGGCTTTTCATCAACACCATAAACACATTTCACTTCATTTTCAGCATTTGCTACTTTATTTTCCATGTTATCCTCCTCTGACTTAGCATTATTTCTTTATAAGCCGTTCATCATAATTAACTCTATTTAGACTCCACCTCCCCCTTTTGCAAATTTTTAACCAAACAAAACCCAAATAGGTAAAGAGAAGAGGGAAGGCCATTATTATACTTTATGACAGTAAAACAAAAGGTCATAAGTTGGTTAATTTCCTGCAATATCGCATGAAATTAATCTACTTATGACCCTATCTATGGCACAAAAAAAATAAACCTCTCATAGCCTAGGGCAGTTTATGGTTGCCTGGTAGTAACGCTCACACCATATTAGTGAGCTTATACGAGAAATACTACAAAACTATTTAGTTGTTAGGAAATTATAACACGATATAGTTAGATAAGCAATAACTAATTCATTCCTTCTTATTTACCGCCGACCCCGAATAAGGATAATAATTGCTCCATCCTTCCAATGCTTGCTACCGGAAAAACTTTTTGCTTATTCATATCAATCTTATTGCCTTGATAAGCTATAAAAGCTATGTTGCATTCTTGAGCAGCTTTGCCATCGATCCAAGAATCCCCTACTAATACCCACTCTTCTATTGAAATTTCCGGGAAACTTTCTATAATATAACGAACTCCAGCAGGATCAGGCTTTAGTTCTTTTACTTTATCCCTACCTACAATTAGATCAAAGTAATCAGCTATCCCCGTTTCATTAAGAGCCAGCTCTGCAGCCGCTTGTCCATTATTGGTTAGAACGGCTAAGGTAAAACTTGGCTTTAATTGCTGCAGTCCAAGTACTATTCCTTCTTCCAGTTTGGCTCCTACCATTCCCCTAGCTTCATGATCTGTTACTGCCTGCCAAATTTGTCTACTGATTTCTTCATTAATTCCTTCAGCCTCTTGAGCCATTTTGATTAATTGAGAAGCAGTATAGTCCATATAATTAAAATCTACTGCCATTAACTTATTGGCTATCATTAACTGAGAAATATCTTCCTTCATTGCAGTAAAATCAATGCGGGAAGCTAACAGCGTATTATCCATATCGAAAATAATTCCTTTTACCTCTAAATTAATCATATCGTTATTACCTCTTTTTTAATTGTTTGAATACCATTATAGCAAAAAATTGTCAATTAGTATTGGGAACTTTTAATAAAACTTACCGTCTATAGAACTAGCTGCAGCAAAAAAACAAAAACTAGACAGATTAAAGGAGAAATGAACTCATGAAGAAGACAATTATAACTTTGGGGTTATTAGCTGGTATGCTTACAATGTTTACAGGAAGTGCCTTTGCAGTAGTTGGAGCAGAGCCTCCACCTGAAGGAATGATGGGTATTACTGCCATTATGGATCCCTCTGAGCCTGTTTCTAGTGATGATTTATTGCCGGTTGATAAACCTGTTGCTGATGACATTTTACTACGAACTAATGAACCTGCTTCTGATGAGATTTTATTAAGGGGCGGAGACGAGGATGAGTTATTACAAGTCACTGAAGAAATGGAAATAGGTACCGAGGAGGACTATCGTTACATTGCAACTAGCGCTCCTATTACTGATGAGGCGGTAGTGGAAAAAGAAACCAAAAACCTGCTAAGTTATGGAGCCTATGGTTTGTTAGGAGCAGGAGCAATATTCGCTCTTACGCGAAAGAAAAAATAGCATAGCTAGAGTGACATCTTTAAATAAAGTAAAAGCACGAGTGCCAGCTCGTGCTTTATCAGTTTAGCTTTTATCTATTACTTTATAATTGCATTTACTGTTTATCTGATTAACATTATTTGATAAGATTTTCAAACTGTAACTCTTTAAAGCCAAGGGCCAATTGATTGCCATCTGTTAAAATAGGCCGAAACATAATCTTTGGATTTTCTTCTATTAAATCAATAACCTCATCCTCTGACAGATTAGCTAAATCTATGTCTAGAGCTAAAAAGTTTCTACTTTTGGGGTTAACTAAATTTTTGACAGATACACCTGCTCCATAAGCCAACTCCTTTAGCTCTGCAGCAGTGGGGGTCTCCTTTACAATATTGCGATAAGAAAAGTCAACCTGTCTTTCCTCTAGCCAAGCCTTGGCCTTTCGACAAGTAACTCAACTGGGTACACAGTAAAATTCAAATTTTTTCATACTGACTAAATCCTCCTCTTAAACAAAGATTTTCCTTGGCGCTCCCGCCTGAACTATCCGCCCTCTTTCCAGAATAACTACCCGATCAGCTATAGTTTTGGAATCTTCTTTATCGTGTGTAACAAAGATAGACGTTATTCCTGTATGTTCGATTATGTTCTTTAATTCTCCTCTAATTTTAGCATGTAAATCAGCATCTAAATTACTGAAAGGCTCATCTAAAAGCAGCAGAGACGGTTTAGGAGCCAATGCCCGAGCAAGAGCCACCCTTTGCTGTTGACCTCCGCTTAATTCAAAGGGATATCTAGCCTTATAATCAGATAGGCCTACAAGCTCTAATACTTCCTGGGACCTTTTGTCTTTTTCCTTTCTAGTCATATACTTTAACCCAAACTTTACGTTGCCTGCCACAGTCATATGGGGAAATAATGCATAGTCTTGAAAGACCATTCCAATCCCCCTCTTCTCTGGCAATACAAAGGTGTTGTTGTTGACCATTACTATGCCATTAACTTCTATTGAACCGCTCCTAGGAGTTTCTAATCCTGCTATTAACCTGAGGATCGTACTTTTGCCGCTTCCACTTTGACCAAAAATTGATATTACTTCACCTTTATTGATGGTGTAGTTAAAATCTATAATAGTGTCCTCTGTTGCATTTTTATATTTAAAATTCAATCCATCGATTTTTATATACATTATTAATTTCCCTCCTTAACCAATACCCTGTTTAAGAAGTAAACTAGCACAGCACTGGTAAATATAATTATTAGTGAAGCTATTGCTGCTTCATGAATCATTTCATTGTTGGCATACTGATAAGCCATGGTAGCTAAAGTGTGAAAATTAAAGGGTCTTAAAATCATTGTCAGCGGTAATTCTTTCAATATATCAACAAAAACTAGAATAAATCCAGTTATAATGGCAGGCTTTATCATTTGAATATCAACCTTAAAGAAGGTTTCAGTGACATTCATGCCTAACATTCTAGATGCTTCAAAAAAGCTTTTCCCAACTTTCTCAAAACCTGACTCAATTGAGTTATAGCCTATTGCTAAAAACCGAATAACATAGGCGAAAATTAACATTGCTATACTAGTAGTTAATATTAATTTTCCCGAATTTGGTGATATTGTCTGATAAACCCCATGAAAGGTATTGTCTATTTTTATAAATGAAACTATCACAGCTATTGCTATTACAGCTCCTGGAATAGAATAACCTAAGACAGTAATTTTTCCATAAGCTTTGGTAAACAAATTTTCTTTTATTCTACAGTAGTTAGCAATTATAAGAGCAATTGTAATTATAAATAAAGCTGCTATTGCTGCTACTAAAACTGAATTCAACATGTAGCCTAAAAATTTGCTGTTGAAGATTTTTTGATAGGTTAGAAAGGCCCAGTAACCTAGTTGAGACGTTGGTATTAAAAAGCCAAAGCTAAAGATTATAAAACAATAGCCAAAGGCCAATAAGCTTTTTATCCCTTTTAGCTGAATTGGAGAAATTGGCCTCACCTTAGTGGTGGTGTAGCTAAACCTTTTTCTACCCCTAATTATTTTTTCTAGAAGTAATATACCTAAAACTAAAGCCATTAGAATTGCCGCCAGTCTAACTGCTGAATCAAGATCTCCCAACCCAAACCAAGTTCTAAATATTGCTACACTGAAGGTAGTAATGCCAAAATACTGGACAAGTCCATAATCATTTAATATTTCCAAAGCGACTAAACTAACGCCTCCAATAATTGCAGCTCTCGATATAGGCAGTACAACTGTTATAAAAATTTCCCAGGGACTTCTGCCAAGGACTCGGGCATTCTCAATTAAATCCGCCGATTGTTTTTCTAAAAAGGCCCTTACAATTGCAAAGACATAGGGAAATAAAACCATTGTGAAGATAAAAATTGCACCTTGGGTAGACATAATATTAAAATATTTCTGATTGACGGTTATATCTAGGGAATTTCTCAGGTAAGTCTGAATTAATCCTGTATAGTTTAATAGGCCATGATAGGTAAAGGCCGCTATATAGGGTGGTACAGCCAGCGGCAAAATCAAAGCCCACTTAAAAAAATCCCTTAAGGGAAACCTGAATGCTGTTACCAGCCACGCTAAACTGGTTCCTATGATCATAGTAAATACTCCGCCAAATCCCACTAGTTTCATTGTATTGATGATATAATCCTTTAACAGATACTCTTTTATATGCTGCCAATATTCACTAGGACTGCCTAAAATGCTGATAAAAATATTTATAGTAGGTAGTATTATAAGCAGAACAAATATGAAACTTAGAAAGCTCCACATGTTTAAATTTGATTTCAGCTGTCGTATATTAATCATTAAATTCACTTCCTTCAAGGTCGCTAATTAAAAAAAATTGGCATACGCTTTGTCCATTAGAGTCGGCGGTTGCCTTAGTTTTTTATGCTTCCTGATGTAGAAAAAAAGCAGCATTGCTGCTGCTTTTTTCTATTTAAATCCAGCTCTGTCCCATACCATAACTGCTTTACTATGGTTTTCACCTAATACTGTTAAGTTTATGTCTTGTTCCTTAAATTCTCCTAATGATTGTAGCCAGCTAGTCCATTCTACATTTGGATTAGCAGGGAACTCGTTATTAGCCTCAGCAAACAGCTTTTGGGCTTTTTCACTTGACAAAAATTCCATTAGTTTTATAGCGTTTTCCTTGTTCTTGGCGTACTTTGTCAATCCAATGCCACTAACGTTAATATGGGTGCCATCTGTCTCTTGGTTTGGGAAAAATACTCCAATATTTGCTGCAACCTTTCGTTCTTCCGGATCAGCAGATTTTAACATTCCCCCAATATAGTATGTATTCATGATGGCAACATCCCCTACCCCTGCAGCAACTGCTTTTGCTTGATCTCTATCATTTCCTTGGGGATCTCTAGCTAAGTTTTCTTTTAGTCCCTTTGCCCATTCATAGGCCTTTTCTTCTCCCCATAATTCTACAAAGGAAGCCATTAATGACTGATTGTAAATATTATTAGAGGTTCTGGCAATTACTCTACCCTTCCACTCAGGATTAGTCAGTGCTTCGTAAGTAGAAAGCTCAGCAGGATCTACTCTATCAGGAGCGTATACAATCACCCGGGCTCTTTTAGTTAAACCAATCCACATATTGTCTATATCCCTTAGATTTTCGGGAATATTATTAGCTATTAATTCACTTTCAACAGGCTGTAACAGCTCTCGTTCTTTAGCAGCATGTAACCTGCCAGCATCAGCTGTAATCAGTAGATCTGCAACTGTATCTGCACCTTCTAATTCAATTCTTTCGATTAATTCATCGGCTCCCGCATTTACAACATTTACCTTTATTCCTGTCTGTTCTGTAAATAAATCAAACAATAGCTGATCAGTGTCATAATGTCTAGTTGTAAAGAGATTTACAACCTGTTCTCCCTGCTCTTCATTAACCTGCACATTGTTACTAGGAGCTTCTGTACTTGAGCAGCCCACAAGAGCTAAAAAAGAAAAGGCTAGAAGCAAACTCATTGAAATCAATAAATACTTTTTGTTCATTACTTAAAAACCCTCCTTAGATATGTATCATATTTTAGTTATTAGTTGTTGCATCCTTATTGATTTTGGAAATCATTATCAATTACAACTTCTATTAAGAGTATATGATATTCATTCTCAGTAATCAAGGGCAATATTTGTCCTTTAGGTATATTTTACCTACTTTTTTCTAGTAATTTCCCACTATTTCTTCCTGTAGCTATGTTTTTCAAATTATTCTATAGTTCCATTCCCTTTTTCAATAGAGCCTACCAGCATATTCATGGCAGCTTGAATATCTTCTACCTGTCTATTCACCTCTGCTAAGGCATCTGCTTGCTCTTTTGCAACCTGACTATTGATTGAGATGCCACCAGCTATTTTATCCATCGTATTTCTAAATTCTGAGAGAATGCTGTTAATCTGCTCAGCATATGAGTTGCTATCGGCAGCTAGCTTTCTCACTTCGTTAGCAACAACGTTAAAGCCTAAGCCAAACTCACCAGCTCGAGCTGCCTCAATAGCAGCATTTAGCCCCAGCATATGAGTTTGATTAGAAATTCGCTTCATGAAGCCAATTATTTTATCTGTGTTATCTAGCTTAGTAACTGTATCGTTACTGACTGCGTTCAATTCGTGACCCGTTTCTGTCATCCGTTCCATTCCAGCATAAAGCTCCTGGGTAGAAGCCGAAAGCTCATGGACACTAGCTTGGACCTGTTGTGCCACCTGATTAGTAAAGCTTACTCGCTTATCTCTTTCTTCAGTCATGGCAATATAATAGGCCATGGTCTTAGCTGCAACCTTGGTTATGGGGGCAGTAATAGTAGGGTCTCCGGTTACACCAATGCTGCCGATCCGCTCTCCATGCAATATAATAACCTGATTATACCCAGCTCTAACATCCTTCCCTTGCTGTTGAAACTCCGCCTCCTGCTCTTTAGTTATAGACATATAGTCAAATTTTCCCGCTATGATATTAGCAGCTCCCTCATGCCTTCGACCTATTCTCTCCTTTATGGTTGCCCCAATGATTTCTCCACCTTCTCCGCACACAATCACAGGGAAGCCCGATTCCTCTGAAATAATTTCTACTAATTTTCTTGTTAAGTCAATATGCTCCTTTAAGTAGTTGCCCATAGCTTATCCCCCTAACTAAAATATGTATCCCTTTTACTAAATAAATGTATTAATTATATTCTTCATGCAGAACCATGATTCCTGTGTCAATTATCATAACTTTCAGAATTGTTTGCGAAAAAAAATTTGGAAACAAATTAAAAGGCTTCCGCTATTCCTAGGAAGCCTTTAATTTCTGTCACTCTAGCTTTAGACTTATTTATTAAGTTTATTTTCTAAAGTAGTCATTAAGTGATGCATTGCCTGTTGAATATCTTCGATCTGTACATTTACCTGCTCTAATGCATCTGACTGTTCCTTAGATACATGGTTATTGACCTCAATACCTTTAGCAATTTCACTGATAGTGTCCTTAAATCCCATTAAAATATGATTTATTTTCTCCGCATATGCTGAGCTGTCACTAGCTAATGCCCTAACCTCGTTGGCTACTACATTAAACCCTAATCCATGCTGACCTGCCCTAGCGGCTTCTATGGCTGCATTTAAGCCTAACATGTGGGTTTGTTGGGCAATTTTCTTTAAAAAGTTGATTATTTGGTCAGTTTCCTGCAGCCTTTTTAAAGTGTCCTGGGCCACGTTATTGATTTCCCGCTCTGTTTCATTGAGTTTCTCCATCCCTGCATACAGCTCCTGGGCTGCAGCTGATAGTTCATGCACACTAGCTTGAATCTGTTGGGCAGTTTGGTTAGTAACCTCAACTCGCTTTAGCTGCTCCTCAAATGAAGAAATATAATAATTGATACTTTTGGCTGCTACCTTGGCAATAGGCTTAGTAATAGTAGGATCTCCCGTAATGCCGA
>JAWSUQ010000078.1:0-9768 GCA_033549265.1 Bacillota bacterium | reverse complement strand
GGAGTATGATGAGGTGTTCTGCGCTCATCATATAAGGGGATATGAAGATTTTATTAGTAACAAGAACAACGGCTGCCTTAGGGCATAGTTCCGAATATTTAAAACGATTCAATTCGGAATTATCTAAAAATGATGAAATAGATGAAATTAAATGTTTTGTTCCTAAGATAAATTTTGGAATAGAATCTTTAAATAACAAATTAATATTATCAAAAGTAGATTTTTCAACAAATAAAAAAGATCTATACAAGAAAAAGTATGGGGTATTTTGGAAAATAATATACGGGATTAAGAGAATTATGTTAGTTTACGAATTTTTAAGGGACCTATTTGAGAGAGTCGATATCGATAATTATGATATAATTCATTTTTTGGAAATCGAATATTTTTCCTATTATCTTTATTTTAAACTTCATCCCAGTATTGCAAAGAGAACCAATATTATTTTTGTGAGCCATTCAGGAAATTTCTCATATAAGAAAAATAATGGGACTTCTAAAGTCATTGGTTTTTATAAATATTTAGCTACTATGCCCCTTAGATATTTGTATGATATATCTAAAGGAGTTATGGTCCATGGAGAAAACATAAAAAGACAGTTCATAGAAACGGTGATAAAAAGCAATACAAAATGTAAAAAGAAGATATTTGTGGCTGAATATGGAAGTGAGGAATATTACAACAATAATATTATACCCAAGAGAGATGCTTGCGAATACTTAGGAATCGATGAGAAAAGAAAGAATATTCTTTTTTTTGGAATGATTAGGGAAGATAAAGGGATAAGAGACTTATTGAAAGCTATTAGGACTTATAATTCACAGGAAGCATTATTTATAATCGCGGGTAAACCTTATGATATAAGTCACGAAGAAATTCTAAGATTAATTAGTATGTATGAGCTTGAAAGCAAAATTAAATATATTCCTGAATATATTGACGAAGAAGAAATTAAATATTATTTTTGTGCAGCCGATGCATTAATTGTTCCATATAAAAAAGAATTCTCGAGTCAAAGCGGTCCTTTAAAGATGGCTTTATCTTATTCCTTACCTGTTATATGTAGTGATGTTGGAGATATTGGTGAATTTACAGTTAAGAATAAAGTAGGATTAATATTCGAACCAGAAAATATCCGGTCAATACAAGATGCTATAGATCTTTTTCTTGAAATGAGCATAGAGGATGTAAATTTAATAAGAGAGAATTGTAAAAATACATCAAGATTATTCAGTTGGTCTAATATGTTAACTAAAGTATTTGATAGATATAAGTTGATTTTAAACTTGTCTAAGTTCAATAGGTGAGGTTTGATTATGATAATAAATTTTCTATTATTGTTTTTTATTTTCATAGGATCAATTCCATTATTTATAAAAAGACAGGAACTGATTTTATATGGATTATTAATTGTTGAATTTGGTTTTGGGATGTATGTAGGGGAAGGCATCCATATCAATCGAAGTTTTATTATGTTAAGAGCAGTATCGGAAGCATCATTAATATTTGTTTTTATATTAAATTACCTATTTAGATTATCTGTGAATAAAAACAGGATAGGGATTCAGAAGTATACCCTGTTAGATATTTCTATAGTTATTCTTTTTATCAATTCTATTGCATTATTAATTGGGTTATTATATAGCAACGATATTAATTACATTATTGGAGATTACTATAAATACTCGAAAGGTATTGTTATTGTTTTTATGAGTTGGTTCGTTTTGGATAAAAAAGAAAAAATAGATGCATTTTTGCAAAACAGTGTTTTTATTTATGGAATTTTTATAAGCGTATATTTGTATAAGTTTTTTTTCGTTCTAGACAGATTCAGAATTTTTCATACCAGTGTCCAAGAATCAATTACATTCTTATTAATAACGGCATATCTTGTTATTCATAATGCCGAAAATAAGAAATTGAAGTTCTTGAACACACTGGTTCTATTTGGAACTTTGTTAGCTATATTTGTTAGTCAGACTAGAACTTTTTTGATTCTATTAGCAGTCAGTTTTATTTCAATTATTCTATATAGTAGAAAAGTGAAAAAAATTAGAAGAATAAGTTCTAAATTTATTATTCTGATTTTACTTTCACCGCTACTACTTAATGTCACCTTTATTAATGATCTAGTCACGTTGAATATTAATCGAATTCAACATACTTTAAGTATTGGAGTTAATTCTAGTGATTTTCTTGCTGGTGGATCGCGTATGGGTGAAATACTAGATGTTTTATCCCAATTTGGTGAAGATCCTCAAAATATTCTATTTGGATTTGGATTAGGCCAATACGTTCTTGATGGTATAAAAGGCATTTACGAGCATTACATGCATAACGTAACATTTGAGGTATTATTAAGAACTGGATTGATTGGCTTAATTTCATATATTATTTACTATGCTAAGTTATTCAAGATATCAGGCAAAATATTTAAAGAAGATAAATCATATTGGTGGTTATCTGTAGTTTTATTGACACAGCTGATAAATGCTCAGCTTTTCACTCAATTTTGGGATAGTATGCCACTCTATATTTGTTTGGGAATAATTATTTCTATATATAATATTCAGTATGTCCAAAAATCCAATAATTTATAGAAAATCAATTATCATGAAAACTAAGGAATGGATCAGATGATTAAAATAAAATTTATAAAAAAGAATTTCGTAGATGTAATATACAATATGGCATCTATGAGTATATATATATTTGTACAACAAATTATTATTATGCCGTATATTTCGAGAAACTATGATCAGCAAATTTTTTCAAACGTGATAATGTTTGTTACACTATATAATATTTTCACAGTCGTGGTTGGAGATGAACTCGGAAACACTAGATTGGTTAGGAATAACAAATATATTAACAATAATAGTGACTTCACAATAATATTATTCTTTGCAACACTAATAATAAATATAATGTTGCTTATATTAAATTCTTTAGTTGATATCATTGACAATAATCTATTAATTATCATTTTATGCACTATTACAATGGGGATAATCAGATATTATATGATGTCCTATTATAAAATAGATAATGAATTTAGTCGTATTTTAAAGCTCAATATTTCTTACTCCGCAGGAGCAGTTTTTGGACTATGGATTACTACCTATTTCAAATTATTGTTACTCCCTTTTCTTATTGGTGAGTTGTTTTCGATTATTTATATTATCAGATCAAGAAAATGGCACATAGAATTTAGAAATATTACGAGATCAAACGAATTTGAAAATACGAGAAAAGTTTTCTTGAATCTTATGTTTGTTTCAATATTAATAAATCTTATATCATATATGGATAGATTGATGATATTACCGATTCTAGGAGCTTCAGCTATGGCAATCTACTATGCATCATCGACAATATCAAAACTAATATCTTTGATTATAAATCCTGTTTCTGGTGTAATATTGGCAAAATTATCAAATGTAAGTAATTCGTATAAAGAAAAGACAATTTTTTTTATAACAAGATTTGTTCCAGTGATAATTATTTTTGGTACCGTGGGTAGCGTGATATTATCATATTTTGGAGTATTGCTTTTATATCCGATGTTTTTAACAGAAGCTAGACAGTTATTTATTCCTATTGGGATAACCACATCATTATCATCAATTGTATATCTTATTAAACCAATATTGATTAGATTTTTTAATTCAAGAATATACACAATAATTAATCTTATATACGCAGCTGTATTCATAGTAAGTGTTTCAATCGCAAGCTCCAAATGGGGGATTACGGGATTTGTATGGGCATCGACTATATCCAAGTTTATCCAATTTTCTTGTATGATAGTATCGATTAAAAATGAAGGTGATGGAGTATAAGATAAATAGACATTTTTTGATTGATTTAGAATGTTATATTCCTAGTAATAGTATGATTGGGTGTATTTGCTAATCTAAAATTGAGCCCACTAATCAGCAATTGCTGATAAAAAAATGATCCACCCTAATCAAATTTTCCTGTTATTAGTTGTCGAGACTAAGCGTACAGGAGGAAAAGGAATGATTAGGATGGTTCAAATAGAGTATATCAAAAAAATGCACTTTAAAGAAGGTAAATCAATAAGAAAAATAGCCAAGCTACTAGGTCACTCCCGTAACACTATTAAGAAATATCTTTATAAAGACGTTTTCAAAGAGCCAAAATATAGCCTTACACAGGATAAGCCCTGCCCAGTTCTTGATCCAGTAAAGCCAATTATCGATCAATGGTTAGCAGAAAATGAACAAATGCCACGGAAACAAGGCACTCTGGAGTAAGGATATATCAGCGACTGGTTGAGGAATACGGATATACCGGTGGCTGCTCAACAGTACGTAACTATGTATATGCTAAAAGGAAAAATGATCCCCCTAAGGCATTCATTCCCCTAGAGTACGAATTAGGGAGCAATGGTCAATGCGATTGGGGTCAAGCAGTAGCTATCATAGGTGGAAAGAAAACAACTATACACCTGTTTTGTATAACATTATCAGCTTCTAATGCTCCTTTTCTAATGGCATTTCCTAATGAAAAGCAAGAGGCTTTTCTTGAAGGACATAGACAAGCATTTGAATTCTTCCGCGGTACCCCCCAGACAGTTACATATGATAACTTAAAAACTGCAGTTAAAAAAGGTAATTAAAGGCTATGAAAGAGTTGAGCAAACTCCATTTCTAGCTATGAGAACCCATTATCTCTTTGATTGAATGCAAGCCCATTAATTAATGCAAACTTATCTCCAGCTTATGAAGAGCTAAAAAGAAAAATTACTGAGAGAGAACACATTGGTAATCATCAATTTATTAAAATCTTAAAACTGCATAGAAGTTATCCAAGCAATTTAGTTAATGAAGCTATTGAAATGGCTTTAGTATACCAAGTTTATCACTATGAAGGTGTAAAGAATATTTTATTAAAGTTGCTTACACCTGAAACCAAGCACCAACCTCTTGACTTAAAAGATAGCCCTGAGTTAGGCAGGATAGAAGTGCAAACGCCCCAACTATCTCAGTTTAACCAACTCTAGAAAGGGGGTGGTGATATGACTAAAGAAATGCTACTCAATACTTATTTAAAGCAGCTGAGGCTACCTACTATTCTTAAGAATTATAGAGAAGCAGCTGAAAGAGATCAAACTTTTGAAGAATTTTTACTATGCTTATTTGAGCAAGAGGTTACTCAAAGAGAAGAAAACAATTTAAAGAGAAGGCTCAAACATGCTAAGTTTCCTTCTATCAAAACACTAGAGTCATTTGACTTCTCAGCTATACCCAGCTTAAAAAAGAAGAAGGTACTAGAGCTTAGTCGTGCTGGATTTATTGAGAAATTTGAGAATATTATCATCGTTGGTAATCACGGTACGGGTAAGACCCACCTAGCTACCTCACTAGCATTAGCTGCATGTCGACAAGGCTACAAGGTAAGATTTTATAATGTTGCTGGACTTGTTAACGAGCTAATCATGGCTCAGAGCGATCATAACCTACTTAAGTTTGAGAAGCAGTGGCTCAAGTTTGACCTAGTCGTGCTAGATGAGCTAGGTTATCTGCCTTTTAGCTCTATAGGCTCTCAACTACTATTCCAATTTTGCTCGAGCCGCTATGAAAGAGGAAGCATGATTCTGACCACTAACTTGGAGTTTGCCGAATGGACCCAAGTTTTTGGGGAAGAGAAGTTAACAGCAGCTTTACTAGATCGATTAACTCACAAGTGCCATATTCTCCAGATGAACGGTGATAGCTTCCGCTTCAAACAGAGTTTACAGCGTCAACAAGAGCAATAATTTTTTTACCCTGGGTGGCTCAAATTATGATTGACAATTACAATTGGGTAAAGAGCAATCTAGATCTACAACTAATGCTTAGTTAAACGAAGCTTCGATTCCAGCAAAATTTGGCCAACAGCGATTATGTTTTTTAAGCCTACATGAAGGCCTTTATGCCATGAAAAAGAGAAACACCTACTCTCATAAAGAACGCCAATGGTTGCAACTGATAGATACAAGCGAAAAAGAGTATAATGAGTATCTTAATACAAGCTATATTAAGAGCTTATGGTACACAGAGGTGTTCAAGTTCATATAAAACCTTATTCATAGGGTTATGAATTTAGTATAATTTTAGGATTATGATATTTTTAAACTATCTACATATAGCAAAAGGAGGCTATTTAATGAAAAGAATCCATAGTATTATACCAAAGGTTGCATTAATTACAGGAATTACAGGTCAAGACGGATCTTTTTTAGCTGAGTTTTTATTAGAAAAGGGATATGAGGTTCACGGAATAATCAGGAGAAGTTCTTCATTCAATACAGGAAGGATTGAACATTTATACATCGATGAGTTACTAAAGGATATTCATCTTGAGAGAAAAGTAAAGCTTCACTATGGAGATATGACGGATTCAACAAATCTAATTAGACTTATTCGAGAAATTAAGCCGGATGAAATTTATAATTTAGCTGCTATGTCACATGTTAAAGTCTCATTCGAGGTTCCAGAATATACAGCAGATACAGATGGAGTAGGAACGTTAAGACTATTAGAGGCCGTTAGATTTTTAGGTTATGAAGATAGAACCAAAATATATCAAGCATCAACATCTGAATTATACGGGAAGGTACAGGAGGTTCCTCAAAAAGAGACAACCCCATTCTATCCTAGAAGCCCATATGGAGTTGCTAAGCTATATGGATTTTGGATTACAAAGAACTACAGAGAAGCATATAACATGTTTGCAGTTAATGGGATTCTTTTCAATCACGAATCAGAAAGACGTGGAGAGACATTTGTTACTAGAAAAATAACATTGGCTGCTGCAAGAATCAAAAAAGGTACTCAAGAAAAACTCTACTTAGGGAACATGGATGCAAAGCGAGACTGGGGTTATGCAAAAGATTATGTTGAATGTATGTGGTTAATGCTTCAACATGATATTCCTGAAGATTTCGTTATTGCAACAGGGGAAATGCATACAGTAAGAGAGTTCACAACCCTTGCATTTAAAGAAGCTGGAATAGAGTTGGTATGGCAAGGTGAAGGTGTGGACGAAAAAGGCATAGAAAAAGCTACAGGAAAAGTTTTAGTTGAAGTTGATCCTAAGTATTTTAGACCTACTGAAGTTGAACAGCTACTAGGAGATCCGACTAAAGCTAGAACATTATTAGGATGGAATCCAACTAAAACAAGCTTTGAAGAATTAGTAAAAATCATGGTAAAGAGTGATATGAAGCTTGTTGAACGTGAAGAAAGAATTCGAAGAGAGTTTGATTAAGAGGGAGGATTAACAATGAAATTTAAGTTATCTGACAATACATGGGATGAAAGGGAAATTGAAGCAATTAACCGTGTTATTGAATCAAATATGTACAGCATGGGTAAAGAAGTTAAACATTTTGAAGAGTTATTTGCTAGCAAAGTAGGTTCAAAATTCGCAGTGATGTCAAATTCAGGTTCATCCGCTAATCTATTAGCTATTGCTGCACTTGTCTATTCTGGGAAACTCTCAGATGGCGATGAAGTGATAGTGCCTGCTGTGTCTTGGAGTACTACTTATTTCCCTTTAACACAGTTTAATTTATCACTTAAGTTTGTTGATATTGATAAACATAGTTTAAATATTGACATTGAACAATTGAAGAAAGCAGTTAACGAGAAAACTAAAGCGATATTCACTGTAAATCTACTGGGTAATCCTAATGAATACGGTGAAATTTTAGAATTGTGTAAGAATCATAATCTTATTTTGATTGAAGATAATTGTGAAGCTCTAGGTGGTAACTTTAATAACAAAGCATTAGGTACATTTGGGTTGCTAGGAACTTACTCTACATTCTACTCTCATCATATTTGTACAATGGAGGGGGGAGTTACTGCTACGGATGATGAAGAACTGTATCATTATTTGTTGAGCATACGTGCACATGGCTGGACAAGAAATTTACCTAGTAACAGTAAAATTTATAAAAAGAATGATGACGAATTTTACGAAAGCTTTAACTTTATAATGCCAGGTTTCAATTTAAGGCCCTTAGAAATGGAAGGTGCTGTAGGAATAGAACAATTGAAAAAATTGGATGCAATTATTAATCAAAGAAGAGAAAATGCACAGTATTTTTTAAAGGAAATTGAGAAATTAAATGGGATCAGAGTGCAAAAAGAAATTGGTAATTCATCATGGTTTGGTTTTGCAATGATTCTAGAGGGTGCGAATAAAGGGAATCGTAAGAAAATCGTTGAAAAATTGATGCAAAATGGCATAGAAGTCAGACCAATAGTTGCCGGAAATTTCACAAGAAATGAGGCTATAAAATATATGAAATATACTATTCACGGTAAACTAATTAATGCTGATGAAATACATGATAATGGATTTTTTGTTGGAAATCATAGTAAATCAAACAAAAAAGAAATTGATTATCTAATTAGTCTTTTAGAAGGTGAGTTATTATGATAAATAAAGATTCTAAAATATTTATTGCTGGGAGAACCGGGTTAGTTGGATCATCGATTGAAAGAAAGTTTGAAGAAAAAGGATACCATAACATCGTTGGATTACGTTCGAAGGAATTAGATTTAAAAAACCAATTAGCTGTACATGAATTCTTTGAATCGGAAAAACCTGAATATGTAGTTTTATCTGCTGCAAAGGTAGGCGGAATCAGAGCAAATATGGAACGTCCTGCCGAGTTTCTTTATGATAACTTGATGATTCAGAATAACATCATTGATAGTGCGCATAAATTTGGTGTCAAGAAACTGCTTTTTTTGGGCTCCTCTTGTATATATCCTAGATTAGCCCCTCAACCAATGAATGAAGAGTATTTGTTGGATGGTAAATTAGAACCTACTAACGAAGGTTATGCTATTGCAAAAATTGCAGGATTAAAGCTATGTGAAATGTACAATAGACAATATGGAACAGAATTTATAAGTGTTATGCCATGTAATATTTATGGAATTGGCGATAATTTTGACCCTATTCACTCGCATGTTGTTGCAGGATTAATTCGAAAATTTCACGAAGCTAAGATAAATAACATACCTTTTATAGAAGTTTGGGGAACTGGAAATGCAAGAAGAGAATTATTATTTAACGAAGATTTAGCTGAAGCATGCGTTTTTTTATTTGAAAATTATTCCGGCGATGATTTTCTTAACATTGGTACAGGAGAAGATGTTTCGATTAAAGAGTTGGCATATTTAGTAAAAAATGCAACTGGCTTTAAAGGAAATATTAAATTTGATACAAGTAAACCTGATGGAATGCCTCAGAAGCTTTTAGATGTTAATAAGATTCATGACTTAGGATGGAAACATAAAGTTTCTTTAGAAGATGGTATTAAGAGAACATATGAATGGTTCTTAAATAACAAAGATAGCTAATATGGACAAATACTTGATTAAATCAATTATTCCTTTTTATGTGTCTTCACACGGATTTGGGCACATAACAAGAGTTCTTGCTCTAGTAGCAGAAATATTAAAGCATTCAAATCATGATATCTATATTGTTTCTGGTTTAAAACAGATTGATTTTGCACAGATATACTTAAAAGAATATGACCACAGATTAATCTATAAAATAATACAGACGGATATAGGATTAGTAAATAAAGAAAATAGTTTGGCTGTGGATACCGATAGATTGCAAAATGAACTCTTAAAATTTGTAAGTAGTTGGAAATTTATTGTGAACTCAGAACGCAATTTTTTAAGTACAAAGAATGTTAAATTTATAGTTTCAGATATTAGTCCTATTGGT
>JAWSUQ010000077.1:0-9921 GCA_033549265.1 Bacillota bacterium | reverse complement strand
CTATCAAAAGGAGATATTCGCACCAAGCGATGAACCCCTTTTTCTGCTCTTAAATAGCCATAGGCGTTAGTCCCTTTTACCAGCAAGGTAACACTTTTTATACCCGCTTCATCCCCTGGCAGAAAATCCAGAATTTCAGTAGTAAACTTGCGTTTTTCTGCCCACCTTGTATACATTCTAAAAAGCATTTCTGCCCAATCCTGGGACTCAGTCCCACCAGCCCCTGGGTGTAGAGTAATAATGGCGTTATTTTTATCATATGGGCCATTAAGCAGCTGTTCTAGCTCTAGCTTGCTAAACCCCTCTTGTAAATCCTTTAAGCCCCTAGTTAACTCCTTAATAGAGTCGCCCCCTTCAGGCTCTTCCGCCGCTAGTTGATACCATACCTCTAGATCTGCCAGCTCTTCCTCTAGCTCCTGAAAGGTAGTAAGTAGCTCCTTCAGCTGAGTTAACTCCTGGACAGTCTTTTGGGCCTTGTCCTTATCATCCCAAAAATCTGCCTCACTCATTTCCGCTTCCAGCTTGGCAGCCTTATTATGCTTTTGGTTAAGGTCAAAGAGAAACCCTCAAATCTGCTAATTTAGCACTAATAACCTCTAGCTCTTTTTTTACTTCAGGCAACATGCTTTTTCATCCTCTCCCCTTACTATTTTTGTTCTTTGCCGCAGCACTTTTTGTATTTTTTGCCGCTGCCACAGGGACAATCCTCGTTTCGGCCCACCTTTTCTCCAACTCTGATAGGCTTTTTAGCCGCCTCTTCTCCACCGCGATTTTCACTGACATTGCGCACCCTAGCTTGGGGTTCTTCCTGTACTACCTTTACTCGATAAAGATATCGGACAACCTCCTCCTGGATATCATCAATCATTGCCTGGAACATGGCGTATCCTTCATTTTTATACTCAATTAATGGGTCCCGCTGTCCATAGGCTCTAAGACCAATTCCTTGCCGCAGCTGATCCATGGCATCGATATGATCCATCCATTTTGCGTCTACTACCCTTAGTAATATCAAGCGTTCTAGCCTTCGCAAATGCTCTTGGCCAACCTCTTCCTCCCTAATTTCATAGGAGTGATGGGCCAGTTCAGTTAAGAAGGCAATAACTTCCTTCTTATCCTTATCATAAAAATCCTCTGGTTTTAGGGTATGATTAGGTAAGAAGCTTTGCTCCATATGCTCAAACATGCTAGCTAAATCCCAATCCTCAGGATACTGCTCCTCCCCGGCAAAGCGCTCTACAGTACCTTCCACAACGGTAGTTATCATATTTAATATTTGAGAGTTCAAATCCTCTCCTCTTAATACTTCACCCCGCTGCTTGTAAATAACTTCCCGCTGTTTGTTGATAACATCGTCGTATTGGAGCACGTGTTTACGGATATCAAAGTTTCTAGCCTCTACCTTTTTCTGTGCGGTTTCAATAGATTTGGAAATAATCGGGTGATTAACCGGCGTCTCATCATCCATGCCTATTTTATCCATAATGCCCATAATGTTTTCTGAGCCAAAGAGCCGCATTAAGTCATCCTCTAGGGATACATAAAATCTGGAGGAGCCAGGGTCCCCCTGTCTGCCGGCCCGTCCTCTTAACTGATTATCAATCCGCCTGCTCTCATGGCGCTCTGTACCAATAATCCGCAAGCCGCCTACCTCTTTAACCCCTTCACCAAGCACGATGTCAGTACCTCTACCGGCCATGTTGGTGGCAATAGTAACAGCACCCCTTTGGCCCGCCTGAGATACTATCTCAGCTTCCTGTTCATGATATTTGGCGTTTAGCACCTTGTGAGGCACCCCTTTTCTCTTCAAAAGAGTGCTGAGAATTTCAGATCGTTCAATAGAAATAGTACCAACTAATACCGGCTGTCCCTGTTGATGGGCTTCCTGAATCTCTTCAACTACTGCATTAAACTTGCCAGCCTCGGTACGGTAGATTACATCAGGATGATCTTCTCTAACCATTGGCTTATTTGTAGGAATTACAACTACATCTAAGCCATAGATTTTCATAAATTCCTCTTCCTCAGTCTTAGCTGTACCAGTCATCCCCGCCAGCTTCTTATACATTCGGAAGTAATTTTGGAAGGTAATAGTAGCTAGAGTTTGGGACTCTCTTTCTATTTTTACCCCTTCTTTAGCTTCAATAGCCTGGTGTAAGCCTTCACTAAAACGGCGGCCAAACATTAGTCGGCCAGTAAATTCGTCAACAATGACAATTTCTCCGTCCTTAACTACATAATCCCGATCTTTCTTCATTAGTACATAGGCTCGCAAGCCTTGATTTACATGGTGGCTTAGCTCTAGCTTGGTATCGTCAAAAAGATTGTCCACCCCGAGCATTTGCTCTACTTTAGCTACCCCTGCCTCAGTTAAAGTAACTACATTAGCTTTCTCGTCTACTGTATAGTCGTCTTCTCGCTTTAATCTTGGAATCATCTTAGACACAGTATAATAAAGCTCCGTAGGCTTATCCGCTTGGCCTGAAATGATTAGCGGGGTTCTGGCCTCATCGATCAGAATACTGTCAACCTCATCAATAATAGTATAATTAAGCTCCCGCTGAGTTAGCTGCTCAGCATCAAAGGCCATATTATCTCGCAAATAGTCAAAGCCAAACTCATTGTTTGTTCCGTATGTTATGTCAGCATTGTAGGCAGCTCTCCGCTCAGCTGAATCTATGCCGTGGACAATTAATCCTACTGACAGGCCTAAAAATTCATAGAGCTGTCCCATCCATTCACTATCTCTGCGAGCCAAATAGTCATTTACGGTAATAACATGAACGCCTTTCCCTGACAGGGCATTAAGGTAAGCTGGGAGCGTTGCTACTAATGTCTTTCCCTCTCCAGTCTTCATCTCGGCTATGCGACCCTGGTGAAGCACCATGCCACCAATCAGCTGCACATCAAAATGACGCATCTTCAATACTCTTCGACTGGCTTCTCTAACTACCGCAAAAGCTTCCGGCAAAATATCATCTAAGGTTATTCCCTGAGCTAACTGCTCCTTAAACTCTTGGGTTTTCGCCTTTAAGGCATCATCACTGAGTTTTTCTATTTCTGGCTCTAAGCTATTAATATGATCCACTGTTTTTTGTAATTTATTGATCTCCTTGGCATTTTCATCAAAGAGCTTTTTGATAAATCCCAGCATAAATAATTACCCCTTTCCTATTTCCATTCTTTCATTGTAACACCACTGGCAACGAGTTGCAACTGCAACTAGTGATGACCGGGTACAATGAAAAGGCCACCGATTATGAACCGGCAGCCCAAGTAAAATCATGTTTATTTAATTTAAAAGCTTATGATATTCCAGCCTTAAAATTCAGGCTCAATTAAGCCGTAGTTGCCATCCTTGCGCTTATAAACCACGTTCACTTCTTCAGTATCTGCATTTGAGAATACATAGAAATTGTGTCCTAATAGATTCATTTGCATAATTGCTTCATCAAGTGGCATAGGCTTGATAGCGAATCGCTTGGTCCTGAGAACCTTTGGTTCAATCTCGTCAGCATATCCGTTAGTTTGCTTGGGCACTAAATCTAGCAGGGAGCTATTTTTGACCTTCCTACTTAGTCGGGTCTTGTGCTTTGCTATTTGTTTCTCTAGCTTTTCCACCACTAGGTCTACTGAGCTATACATATCAAGTGTTTCTTCTTCTCCCCGCAGAATCATCCCGTTAATAGGAATAGTAACTTCGATTTTGTGACGATCTCGCTCGACATTCAAGGTTGCTTGAACCTCATCAATGCCTTCGAAATATTTGTCGAGCTTACTAATCCTTTTGTCAACATACTCCTTCAGAGCTTTTGTTACTTCGATGTTTTTACCTCTAATGATGATATTCATTAAACACCAGCTCCTATCTATTTGGGATTTCAATTACTACATTAATATTATTCCCTAAAACTCGAAAAAATCCTGCCATTTTTTTGGAAGAATCCATAAGTATACACTATACATTTTAAAGTAATTTTAACTATTATTATAGGGATATAAATATAAAAAAGCCCTCTCACTAGGTGGAAGGCTCTTTCCATGTCATCAATTATATTCTTCTTTATGTATTAAAAAGATTTATAATTTAACAACATTAGCTGCTTGAGGACCTCTAGCTCCCTCTACGATATCGAATTCAACTTCTTGGCCTTCAGCTAATGTTTTGAAGCCTTCCTCTTGAATAGCTGAGAAGTGTACGAATACATCGTCTCCGTCTTCTCTTTCAATGAAGCCGAACCCTTTTTCTTGATTAAACCATTTCACCTTACCAATCATTGTTTACATACCTCCTAAAAATAGCACAAAAAATTTACAAAAAGCAAAAGCTTCTCATACGCCTTTAGTATAACATAGCAAATATTTACTGTCAACATAAGCCATTTTACTCTCATTGGGAAAATGTTTATTTTTACATAATTTATCCAATACTATTAATAGTTAAAAAATCTTGGATGGCAACATAAACGAGGTGCTTTATATGCAATACCATAACCCAAATATATTCAAAGGCTTGTTTTGGGGCATAGTTTTTAGCATTCCCCTATGGGCCCTAATAATTTGGACTGGACTATACTTGTTTAATTAGTTCTAAAGTCTCTTGCTTCAACCTTGCTAGCCTTTCAGTTGCCTCATTTAAGCTTGGTTGCAGCACACCAAAGTATACTTTGAATTTAGGCTCTGTTCCCGAAGGTCTGACACAAAACCAAGAACTATCAGCTAGCAGAAATTTTAACACATTGGCCTGAGGCAGTTCAATTGTGGTCTCCTTAGCCTCTAAATAGTTATATAAAATTGAGTTAAAGTAGTCATAGACAGCAATAACAGGGACCCTGTTAATTTGTTGAATATTACTCTGGCGAAGGTTATCCATTATCTGGCCTATTTTTTGCTGCCCCCCCTTCCCTTCTAGGGTAAAGGAGACCAAATCTTCCTGATAATA
Source organism: Bacillota bacterium (assembly GCA_033549265.1). GTDB lineage: Bacteria > Bacillota > Desulfitisporia > Desulfitisporales > JAWSUQ01 > JAWSUQ01. The sequence goes on along the minus strand of JAWSUQ010000077.1, from coordinate 4,979 downwards.
ACCATATTTACTGAAAACATCCTGCAGTTTTTCTATCAAGGTCATGCCTTGAAGCTTATAATATAGCGCCATTTCTGCAGCCATTTGACAAGCTTGGATAGCATCCTTGTCTCGGACAAAATCACCAATCAAATAGCCATAGCTTTCTTCATAGCCAAACACAAACTGCCGCTCCCCTGCTTCCTGAAACTCCTTGATCTTTTCGCCAATATATTTAAAGCCTGTCAAGGTATCAATAATCTCTAAACCGAAGCTCTCAGCAATGGCTCTGCCAATCTCCGAAGTAACAACCGTCTTTATTACTACCCCTTTAGTCGGAAGCTTCTTTTGCTCAAGCCCCTGAGAAAGAAGATATTCCAAAAACAAAGCCCCTAACTGATTGCCAGTAATGAAGCAGTACTCTCCTTCACTGTTTTTAGCTACTACCCCAAGTCGATCTGTATCAGGGTCTGTGGCTAGAAGTATATCAGCCTCTAACTCAGTCCCCACCTTAATAGCTAGCTCAAAAGCCTTTTGTTCCTCAGGGTTAGGATATTTTAATGTTGAGAAATCGCTATCGGGCTCCTGCTGCTCCTTTACTACAAAAACCTTGCTAAATCCCAGCTCCTGCAGCCCTCTTACTACGGGCTTATTGCCTGTTCCATGAAGGGGTGTGTAGACAATAGTAACTGCTGCGCCTTTGGCAGCAATAAGCTGGGGGTTTAGGGATAATGCTTTTAGCATTTTGTGGTATTTATCTAAAAGGTCAGCTCCAATAAATTCTATTAGCCCAGCTGCTAGGGCCGCCTCATATTCAAGCCTGGTTATCTCTAGCTCATTATCAACCATGGCAATCTCAGCTAGAATAGCCTTCGCCGTCTCATCGGTTATTTGCCCACCATCAGCTCCATACACCTTATAGCCATTGTATTCTGGAGGATTATGGCTAGCAGTAATCACTATTCCTCCACTAGCCTGAAGTTCTCTTACAGCAAATGAGAGTATTGGCGTGGCCGCCAATTCCTGAAAAATATAGGCCTTAATCCCGTTACTAGCCAATACCAGCCCCGCCTCTAAGGCAAACTCCTTAGACATGCGCCTTGAATCATAAGCAATGGCCACACTTAAATCTGAAGAATTTTGTTTTCCTTTGGCTAGCTTTAGATAGCTGGCCAGCCCTTGGGTAGCTTTCCTTACCGTATAGATATTAATCCTATTAGTACCGGCGCCAATAATACCCCGTAGGCCACCGGTGCCAAATTCTAATTCTTGAAAAAACCTGCTTTCTATTTCCGCTTGATCCTCTTTAATTGACAGCAGCTCATTCTTCAAGCTTACATCAAGCTGGGGCCAGTTAAGCCATCGCTTGTACTTTTCTGTATAGTTCATAAAAAAGTAAACCTCCTACGTATTAAGACAATTGATATAGCCTTTTATGGCAAGCCCTTAAAGTATTCTACCTCCCTAGAGGTAATTCCTTCCATAAGCTTAACAAGTATGGTAAAAGAAAAAGAAACTGCCTGAGACAGTTTCCTATTGCATAGCAATATATTCATCAAAAGTAATATCCAGTTCAGTAACCTCATGAGCCACCTCTATCCCGACATAACGCAAGTGCCAGGGTTCATATATGTATCCGGTAATATGGGTCTTATCCTTAGGGTATCTTATGATAAAGCCGAAATCTGGTGCATTTTTAGCTAACCAAAGGCCTTCCTCAGTGTCGCCAAAGGCGGCCACTAACTGATTTTGTACGCTGGGGCTGGAGACATCGATGGCTAATCCAGTTTGATGCTCACTTTGTCCAGGACGGGCCGAGGACTTATTGGCTTCTTCTTCACCCCAAAGAGAGCTATAGTAATCAAAAAGATTCTTTTGATAATTATAAGAGCGATAGCCTGAGGTTGCAATCAAGCTAACACCTTCTTCTTCAGCCCTTTTAAAGAGCTCCTCCAAAGCTGTAGCTGCTTCCTGCCGCAATAGCTTTCTGGGATGGTCCCCCGCAGTGGAAAAAGGCACCTCAGGTCTCGTTAAGTTTGGCGGAACATACCCCTCTGGCAAGGCATAGGTTTTATTGACTAGCACCAATATATCATCAGGATGCGTTATTATATGTACTTCTGCAGGTTTGCTATCAGCAATATTTTCTTTATAACCTGTTACCGTCTCCTCACTAGGGGTTGCCGGAGGACTTTCATCTTCCTGCTCTATGGACTGTTCAGCAATAGCTTCACTGGCTGTTCTAATAGGACCAAAGGATTTTTTTGCCATTAAGTGAGCCGGGGTAACTAAACTGACCTCTTGACCGCTAACTGTGACAAGCTTTTTGTTAAGCGGAATAAGTTCAGTAGGATTAAGATTAATCACTGCCCCAGAATTATTTGTCCTATCCCCCAGTACCGAAGCCCCTACCTCTTGAAATAGCTGGCGCATTTCTGTACCGCCATAGGTGGGGTAAATAGCCATTATTACTATAATAAAAATAACTGAAGCTCTTACTAGATATCTCAATTAGATCATTCCTTTGCTTTATCTTTATGAGATATTTCGACAAGCTTCGCTAAATTCCCTGCCATATCAGGACAATTTTCAAAAAGACTAGGTTTTATATTTTCCGCTCTTGAAATAATTTCTGCAAGTCGAGAGATTTTCATGGCAAAACGCTCACTAAAGCTCCAGCTTTTCAATTTCTAAGTTCGTTTGGAAAAACTCCAAAATTCGCTCCACTCAGACAGTTGGAGTTTTTTACCAAACTTCACTTAAGAAATTTTACAAAGCTTTGCAACTGTTCGCTTATTTGCCATGAAAATCTTTATCTGCATGTTATTTGGGGTAAATATTTTGATAATTCTTTAGAATAAAAGCCATTTCTGAAATGCTCTAATGTTTAAAATCTATGAAGAGAGGGTAATTTAAAGTAATTTAGCGAACCTTTTGTGGAGGCTTACTAAAGTTTCTAGTGCAGCTTCTGTCAAAACTCCGTTTGTCTAGCGCCAGCGATTTTAGGAGTTTTAAGAAGCAAGCTTAGAAACTTTCAAGCTGAAACTTTAGGGTGAGCGGATTACTTCAAATTGGCCCGATAGCTAATATTAAAATTAACCGATCAAATTACAGTACTCAAATTTAGAATAATAAATTTGCATAATAAAATAAAAAGAGATTAAGAAAGTGGCTACAAAACACTTAAGCCCTTCTTAATCTCAATTATTTTCTTATTATTTTGCCACAAAGCAATTATAAAATCTTCGATAAGAAGGATTGCAGTCTGGCACTTTGGGGATTTTCGAATATTTCCTTAGGTGTTCCTTCTTCAGCAATCCGTCCCTCATCCATAAATAGCACCCGATCTCCCACTTCTCTGGCAAAGCCCATTTCATGGGTCACCACTACCATCGTCATTCCCTCACGGGCTAGATCCTTCATTACCGCCAACACCTCTCCTACCATTTCCGGGTCTAAGGCTGAGGTTGGTTCATCAAACAGCATTATTTTAGGCTTCATTGCCAAGGCCCTAGCAATAGCAACCCGTTGCTGCTGGCCTCCCGAAAGCTTATCGGGATAGGCGTAAGCCTTATCACTTAAACCTACTTTAGCCAATAGCTCCAGGCCAAGCCTTTCTGCTTCTTTCTTACTAGTTTTACGCACCTTTAAGGGGGCTAGTATTACATTCTCTAAGGCTGTCATATGGGGAAATAAGTTAAACCGTTGAAAAACCATCCCCACATCCTCCCTGACGGTGTTAATGTTAGTTTCCTTAGCGAGAATGTTGACACCCTCAATTTTAATCTCTCCGGCGGTAGGTACCTCTAATAGATTTAAGCAGCGTAAGAAAGTACTTTTGCCCGATCCACTAGGTCCAATAACTACTACTACTTCTTTTAAGTTGATAAAACTAGACACATCCTTCAATACTTCCAGCTTGCCAAAGTTTTTAAAGAGGTTATTCACTTCGATCACTTTTACCGAACCTCCTCTCAAGGTAGGACACAAACTGAGATATGGTCATAGTTAAAACTAAATACATAAAAGCTACTGTCAACCAAGTCTCTAATGGTCTAAAGGTTCTGGACTGCATAATTCTACCTGACATCATTAATTCCTGTACGGAAATTATGGCAACTAAAGATGAGTCCTTTAACATGGCAATGAATTCATTTCCTAAAGGTGGGATGCTTCTCTTAAAAGCCTGAGGCAACACTACATAGCGCATAGCTTGTCCGAAGGTCATACCTAGTGAACGAGCAGCTTCCATTTGCCCTCTATCAATAGACTGAATCCCCGCCCTAAAGATCTCAGCAATGTAAGCTCCACTATTTAAGCTTAAAGCCAGGGTTCCAGAAAAGAATGCATCAAAAGCTCTTATTTCTGTAGGCAAGAACTGGGTTAAAAAACCGGGACCCACAGAATGTAAAAAACCTACTACTGCCCGTACAACCTCCGGTCCTCCAAAGTGCACCAGCATAATCTGTACTAGTAACGGGGTACCCCTTAAAAAGTCAACATATGCTTTTCCAAACCATTGAATAGGTTTAATATGGGATAGCCTTAACAAACTGACTACAAGTCCAATGATTGTACCTACTGCAACGGCAATAGTTGTAATCATGATAGTCATCTGGACGCCCTTCCACAACATAGGCAACCAAGCCGTTACTACTTCCCACCGAAATTCACCAAACATTTTATCACCCTTTGCCAATAACATGGAAAATGCGTAATACCTTACAATCTGTTTGGTACTACGCATTTTGTTATATTGATTATACTATAGCCTTTTATTCATATCAATGAATAATTATTATAACAATCAAGTTTATTATCCTATGTTAACCTATTCTGCAAAGTAGTCACTAACAAATAGGTCACCAGTTGTTCCGTTTTGCACACCAATTTTCTTACCTTCAAGATCCTTTAAGCTCTTAATGTCTGAGCCTTCTTTGACAACTATATACTGGGTTGCCTCAAAGTATGGTTCTGAGAAAGTTACAGATTGAGCTCTC